>NZ_JWGY01000010.1:0-130514 GCF_000813065.1 Pseudoalteromonas sp. ECSMB14103
CAGGCTTCAAATAAGAGAAACCCGTTACAGCAATGTGACGGGTTTTTTGCTGTCTGCAGGAAAGTAATCTCTAAAGCGAAGCGGCTCTTTGTGAACGGTGTTTTGGTTACTAATCAATGTAACGGATTTTTTGCTTTCTGGGGTTTAAAACACCAAACCTTCAACACTCAGATCGGACGAGCAAAGTGACACCTGACATCAAAAAACATCGATTATAATTATAGTGTTCTTATTTTAAGAGCCGGATTACCTGCAACAAGAGTATCCGCCTCTACATTTTTAGTTACGACAGATCCTGCACCAACAACAGCATTATCGCCAATGGTAACACCAGCTAATACAATAACTCCCGCGCCAATCCACACGTTATTGCCAATAGTAATCGGTGCTGCAAAGTTCTCTTTATTGAGCCGCTCTGTGGGGTTAACCGCATGAGATACTGCCAAAAGTTGAACGTTTGGGCCGATTAAACAATCGTCGCCAATGCTTATAGCTCCTTCATTTATTGGCGCATCCAACACAGTGCAGTTAATGTTTATAAAAGTACGATCACCTATATGCATTTGCGAGCCATAGTCACAATGAAAGCCCGCTTCAATAATTACTCCATCACCACAGTGTGAGCATAATTCTTTTATTCGCTTTAAATTACCTTTACTGGGGCTTTTATTAAATAAGCGGCAAATTTCGTGCACAGCTTTACGCTGCGCTAGATTCTCTTTACTAATACTATTAAATGACTGCATATCAATTTTGTTTAACTTAAATAATGGTGTCTAGCTTAACCTACTTTAAGCATGATGATAATTTGAATAAAACTGTGCTTTTTTTACGCATCCACTTGCCATTTATTATGTTTCGTTTAAAATCCACTAACTTTCGAAACGAAACTTAATTGTAATCACTTATGACCAAACGAAACACTCAGCAACGCCGCCATCTGATCCTCACTCAAGTTAATGAATTAGGTGAAGTGGCTGTCGATATTTTAGCTGAACAGTTTCAAACATCAGAAGTAACTATTCGAAAAGACTTAACCTCGCTTGAAAAAAGTGGCTTGTTGCTGCGCCGTTATGGTGGAGCTATTGCGCTACCAAAAGAGATAGTAAGCGATGAGATCGATTCTAAGCGCAAAGTAGCGATTGCTAAGGCAGCAGCGGCGCTTATAAAAGATCATAACCGCATTATTATTGACAGCGGCCGCACTACTGCAGCGATGATCCCTGAGTTGGCTACCAAGCAGGGGTTAGTTGTAATGACCAACGCGATTAAAGTGGCGAGCCGTTTACTATCACTTGAAAACGAGCCAACACTTTTAATGACCGGTGGTACATGGGATCCACATTCTGAGTCGTTTCAGGGGCAAGTTGCCGAAAACGTATTATGCTCTTATGACTTCGATCAATTATTTATTGGTGCTGACGGCATAGATGTAAAGCGCGGCACGACTACCTTTAATGAGTTAGTTGGTTTAAGCCAAGTAATGGCAAAAGCAGCCCGTGAAGTAATAGTAATGGTTGAATCAGATAAGATTGGCCGAAAAATACCAAATTTAGAATTACCGTGGAAAATAGTAACCACTTTAATAACCGATACTGGCTTAGCAGACGATAAACGCAGAGCGATAGAGGCGTGTGGTGTAAAACTAATTTGTGCAGAGATTATTGATTAGTAATTACAAAGCGAGTTACTAGAATTAAAAAATTAACGGAGACACTATGTGTGGAATAGTTGGGGCAGTTGCAGAACGTCCAGTAAACAAAATTTTAGTTGAAGGCCTTAAACGTCTTGAATACCGTGGTTACGACTCTGCCGGTGTAGCACTTTTAGAAGGCTCTACGCTAAATACTGTAAAAGCAGTCGGTAAAGTAGTTAACGTAGAAGCTGCACTTAAAAAAGCAGGCGTTAGCGGTCATACAGGTATTGCACACACACGTTGGGCAACACACGGTAGCGTTACAGAAGAAAACGCTCACCCGCACGTATCAAACAACCAGCTAGCACTTGTGCATAATGGTATTATTGAAAACCATGCAAGCCTACGCGCATCGCTTAAAGAAGAAGGCTACGAGTTCCTATCTGAAACCGATACCGAAGTAATGGTGCACTTAATTCATAAGCTTCGTAAGCAACACACTACGTTACTTGCATCTGTTCAAGCAGCGGTTAAGCAATTTGAAGGTGCGTTTGGTACCGTTGTATTTGATAAAGCAAACGACAACGAAATCATCGTAGCGCGCTCAGGTAGCCCACTGGTTATAGGTTTAGGCCTTGGCGAAAACTTTATTGCGTCTGATCAGTTAGCACTATTACCTGTTACTCGTAGCTTCATCTTTTTAGAAGAAGGCGACGTAGCGCGTATTACACGTGACACTGTTGAAATTTTTGATGAAAATGGCGACGCTGTAGAGCGCGAAGTTATTGAATCAAACATCACGCAAGATGCTTCAGGCAAAGGCGACTACCGCCACTACATGCTAAAAGAAATCTACGAGCAACCACTTGCGGTACGTAATACCCTTGAAGGGCGTTTAAACGACGACCGCGTAGCAATTGACGCCTTTGGCGACAGCGCTCAACAAATATTTAAAGACGTAAAACATGTGCAAATTATTGCCTGTGGTACATCATACCATTCAGGTATGGTTGCACGTTACTGGCTTGAGCAATTTGCAGGCGTTAGCTGTAATGTTGAGATTGCCTCTGAATTTAGATACCGCCAATCGTATGTACACGAAAGCAGCCTACTTGTGACTATTTCACAATCGGGTGAAACAGCCGATACGTTAGCTGCACTACGCTTAGCTAAAGAGCAGGGTTACATGGCATCAATGACCATTTGTAACGTACCGGGTTCATCGCTTGTTCGCGAATCAGACCTTGCCTTTATGACTAAAGCGGGCGCTGAAATTGGTGTAGCTTCTACTAAAGCATTTACCACACAGCTTGTTGGTTTGTTAATGCTTACTGCGTCTATAGCACAAGAAAAACAGCTCGATCAAAGTGCCATTGTAAATGCTATAAAAGTACTTCCTGCTAAGCTTGAAGAAACGTTACTGCTTGCGGATGGCATTGCAGACCTTGCAGAAGAGTTTGCCGACAAGCAACACTCACTGTTTTTAGGTCGTGGTTCACAGTACCCAATCGCAATGGAAGGCGCGCTTAAGCTTAAAGAGATTTCGTACATTCACGCAGAAGCCTACGCAGCGGGCGAGCTAAAACATGGGCCACTTGCACTTATTGATGCCGACATGCCAATTATTGTTGTAGCACCAAACAATGAGCTATTAGAAAAGCTTAAATCAAACGTAGAAGAAGTACGCGCACGTGGCGGCATTATTTACGTATTCGCAGATAAAGATTCACACTTTGAGTCAGACGACACAATGCGTGTAATCAACGTAAACCACACTGATGACATTATTGCGCCAATTGTTTACACATTGCCATTACAGTTACTGTCGTACTACGTAGCGGTAATTAAAGGTACTGACGTTGACCAGCCACGTAACTTAGCTAAATCGGTTACGGTTGAGTAAAATCAATAAGTTATTGTTTGTTAGTTAAAACTAAAAAGGCGCTCAATGCGCCTTTTTTTGTACCTCAAAGCCTGTTAGATTAAATAACACACTATTTTATAAAGGATTAGTAATGCGTTTATTAGCCGTTATTTGTTTTGTTAGCTTTTTTGCTTTTAGTTTACAAAATGCTTTTGCACAATCTGGCACTAAACAGCAAAGTGCAGATTACTCTCAGTTCACGCACTCTATTAAATCTGCTGTTTTAAACGAAGAACGTACCGTTGTAGTCCAGCTTCCAAAGAGTTATCAAGCTAATCCAAGCAAAGTTTATCCGGTCATTTATCGCTTAGATGGAGCGGGTAACATACCGCTTATAAGTACTGTGATGGAACGCTTGCAAAATGATAATCGTGCACCAGAGGTTATTATTGTCGCTATTGAAAACACCAATCGCTTAAGGGATTTATACCCCACAGTTAATAAAGAGCCACAAGGCCCGGTAGGTGAAGGTGGTGGTGCAGCAAAGTTTTTAACATTTATTGAGCAAGAACTTATGCCCTTAATTAATAAAAGTTATCGTACGCACAATTATAATGTGATTGCAGGGGCCTCTGCGGCAGGCGTGTTTGCACTTTATACAATGCAAGCTAACCCAGATCTTTTCCAAGCGCATATTGCCTATAGCCCAGCGGTTTGGTGGAACTATGGTGCATCGGTAAAAGCAACTAAGGCGTTTATTAATACATCAAAAGACCTAAATAACTATGTTTACATTAATATAGGCGAAGAAGCAGGCATAATGCGTGAGCGATACAATGAACTTCAGCAAGCTTTGCAATCTAATAGCTTGCCAAATTTACGCTTCTTTAGTGATGCGTTTGATGGTATCTCGCATAACCTGACTTCGGTTGCTGGTTCATTTAATGCCTATCACAACTTATTTTTGCCTAAACAAATGCCCATAAGTGCTTTAACTGACGATGTAACCTCTATTGATACTTATTATCAAAGCTTATCTCAACAATGGGGCGAGCAGATTGCGCCATCGGATCGCGCTGTTAGATCACTCGGTTATAACTTAACGGGCAGCAAGCAATTTACCGGTGCTATTGAAGTGTTTAAGTACAATATAAAAAACCACCCAAAGTCAGTCGATGCGTTTTCAGCCTTATCTTATGGCTATGAAATGCAAGGCGATACTCGCCAAGCGCTTGAACAGATGGAATTTGCTTTAACGATAGCAGACGACTCATATCCATATATACATTACTTAAAAGAAACAAAAGCTAGATTACAAACGCAGCTAAGTAAAACGCAATAATGTAAAAGGATAAAGCGCAGGGAGAGCCTGCGCTTACAGTTACCCTTACAACACGTAGCTGTTACCTATGCGAACATTTAAATCACTAATCCCTACTTAATAAGCGCTAAATACGCTAAAATTACAGGCTACATTTTTAGCAATGAGCCCGTAATATTCATGACCTCAGCAACAAGCCCTAGCACTTTTAACAAACTTGGCCTTATTCCAGAGCTACAAGCTCGTTTAACCGATTTGGAATATAGCCAACCTACGCCAATTCAAGCTAAGGCGATTCCAAGTGTACTGGCTGGTAGCGATTTAATTGCGGGTGCAAATACTGGCTCAGGTAAAACAGCAACGTTTGCTTTGCCTATGTTGCAAAAGTTATTTTTAGAGCAAGGCGCTAAAAAAACAGCGAGCAAAGGTAACTTTGTCACTGGGCTTATTTTGGTACCTACCCGTGAGCTGGCAGTGCAGGTGGCTGATAGCGTTAAATCGTATTCTGCTAACTTTAATGGCGCCATTAAAACGGTGGCGGTATTTGGTGGTGTATCGGTTAATACACAAATGCAGGCTCTACGTGGCGGCGCCGATATTATCGTGGCAACACCTGGCCGTTTACTCGATTTAATCTCAAGCAATGCGATTAAGCTCGATAAAGTAACGACCTTAGTGCTTGATGAAGCCGACCGCATGCTAAGCCTTGGCTTTACCGAAGAACTTGCTGAGTTATTAGCGTTAATGCCTGCTAAAAAACAAACCATGTTGTTTTCAGCAACCTTCCCAGAGCAAGTCACTCTATTAACGCAAGAGCTGTTAACTAACCCTGTTGAAATACAAGTTCAAAGCAAAGACGAAAGCACCTTAGTACAGCGCGTATTTACGGTTAATAAAGGCGAAAAAACTACGGTTTTAGCGCATTTAATTAAAGAGCACAAATGGCGCCAAGCGCTTATTTTTGTAAACGCTAAAAAAGACTGTGAGCACTTAGTGGGTAAGCTTGAAAAGCGTGGTATTAACGCACAAGTATTTCATGGTGATAAAGGCCAAAGTGAGCGTACTCGCGTAATAGAAAAATTTAAAGCTGGCGAAATCGAAGTACTTATAGCCACTGATATAGCAGCCCGTGGTTTAGATATTGCCAAACTGCCTGTTGTTATTAACTTTAACTTACCGCGTAGCCCCGCCGATTACATGCACCGTATTGGCCGAAGCGGCCGTGCCGGTGAAGTTGGCTTAGCGTTATCGTTAATTGATTATGAAGACTTTCATCACTTTAAAATAATCGAAAAGAAAAACAAACTTCGCTTAGAGCGTGAAGAAGTAACGGGTTTTGCAGTTAACCAAGCAAACCTTGATGCAGCTGATGCGCTTAAAAACGAAAAGCCAATGGCAAAGCCTGCAGGCACAGGTAAGAAAAAGAAGAAAAACAAAGTTAACCCAGAAGATGATGCATGGAGTGGTTGGCGAAACCGTTCTAAGTAAGGTTTTATAGTAATTGCTTATAATTATCAGCATATTATATTTTTAAAAAGGCGCATTTGCGTCTTTTTTATTGTCTTTAATTTCTTGCTTTAACTGTGTATTTAGGTTTTTATAGGTTGTAAGTCACATTAAGTAGAGGCTTTTTGGAAATATAAAAATGGCATATGGATCATGTTTGTTTGGTATAAAACCAATTATTACGTATTCATAGCAAATTAAAATATGCAGGGTATGTAATGGTAAAAACACAGAAAAATAAAGCTCCTAGTCATATAAGTAAACGGCGCAGAAATATTTCAATCCTACTATTGATAGGTGTTTGTTCGCTGCTAATTCGTGCACTAATGTCTTATAACTTTGACCGAACCGCTTTGCTCTATGTTGGCGTCCCTTTTTTTGTATCCGTTGCTTTACTATACATAGTTAAAAAACCTGAAAAACCAAGCTTAAATAGGTATTACGGACACTTAGTCTTGTGGTCGCTAATCGTTATGCTTGGCACGTCGGTTGTTTTGTTTGAAGGCTTTGTATGTGTGATCATGTTTATGCCAATTTACTTTGGCATATTATTTCTCATGTACTTATTTCAGCTTCTATCCTGCTATTTAAAGAGTAGAAACAAAGGGTCATATTACGCTCATATCTTACCTGTCGTTATTTTTTTAAGCGCATTTGAAGGTGTAGTGCCAAGTACTAGCTTTGAAAGAGAATATTCAATAACTAAAAATATAGTTATCAGCGCCACCCCAGAAGAAATAAAAAATAAGCTTATTGAGCCAATGCATTTAAATATAGAGCGTAATTGGCTGTTAAGTTTATTCCCTATGCCCAACAATATAGATGCAGGTACATTATCAGCAGGAGATGTACATAATATTGATTTTACTTATCATCGTTGGTTTGTAACAAATACCCACAAAGGGCATATGAAACTTGAGTTAACTCAAGTTGAAGATGACTATATTCGTACCACCTTTTTAGAAGATACAAGCTACATAAGTAATTATCTAAAGCTAAAAGGGACCGAAATCCGGTTTATAAAAGTAGATAATGAAAATACAAAAGTGATGCTGACTATTTATTATCATCGATTTTTAGACCCTGCTTGGTATTTTGGCCCAATACAAAAATATGCCATTGGACAAACAGCAGATATGCTCTTAAGTGAATTATTTATTCCTGAAACAACTTAGGGCTGCAATGTATATTAATGAAAGAGTTATAACTAGTGAGCAAAGTAATGCTAGCGTCGGGGATGTAGTTTTATCTCCAATAAAGGTGTTATGGGTTGGCGGTATGCTATTAACTGCCGTTTTAGGTGGGTGGTATACATTTTCATTCAGCGCGCTGCTGGTATTTATTGCAACGACAAGTATCATTTTGTGTTTGGGACACTCATTGGGTATGCATCGCAGGCTTATACATAAGAGTTATAAATGCCCGCTTTGGCTTGAATACTTTTTTGTACACTTAGGTGTCATTGTGGGTTTAGCTGGGCCAATTGGTATGATTAAAACCCATGATATGCGCGACTGGGCGCAGCGCCAACCAGAGTGTCATGATTACTTTGGCCATAAGCAACCTATGTGGAAAGACTTTTTTTGGCAACTCTTTTACGATATTAGATTAACTAATTCACCTACATTTAATATAGAAACTAAGGTAATAGAAAGTCGAGTGTATAGTTGGATGGATAAAACATGGATGTTACAACAGCTCCCTTTAGCGTTTTTACTATTGTTGTTAGGAGGTATATCTTGGGTTATTTGGGGTATATGCGTGAGAGTAAGCATCTCAATTATAGGCCATTGGCTGATAGGTTATTTGGCCCATAATATTGGTCAAAGGCATTGGCATGTAAACCAAGCGCATATTCAAGGTTATAATGTCCCTTTTGCTGCATTGCTAACAATGGGGGAAAGTTATCATAATAACCACCATGCATTTCCTGGTTCAGCTAATTTTGCATTAGAAAAAGGTCAATTAGATGTTGGTTGGCTAGTACTTAAAAAGCTAGAAAAGCTAGGTTTAGTTTGGGGCTTAATCCAACCCGAAAATCTCCCTGTGCGAAGCGAATTAAAAAGAATCGATTCCCAATATGAAAACTAATTCCTTTTTAAAGTTGTTATTATTACTTGGTGTATTAACTTGTTTTAAATTAAGTGCAAATACGCCTTACGAAATCCCTAGAAGTAGCGTTATTCAGCTAACAGAACCTTCTAGTAAGCGTGTTTACCCTGTTTTTATTCAGCTCCCAAAGTCATATAAAAATAAGCCAGATAAAATATACCCAGTTATTTATTTAACCGATGCGCCGTATACCTTCCCTATAGTGGCAGGGGCTACACGGTTTCCTATGAATAGCGGCAAAATGCAGCAAGCAATTATTGTCGCCATTGGTTATGAAAAAGGGTCTATTGGATCAGCTAGTCGAATAAGAGACTACACACCTACCTTTGCAAAGGATTGGAAAAAACAAACAGGTAATGCGCAAGGGCACATTAAGTTTATTAAAAACAACGTGTTCCCTTATATTGAGCAAAACTACCGAGCAAGTCACACACAAAAAACCTACATAGGTAACTCGCTAGGCGGCTTATTTGGTGCCACTGTTTTATTTACAGAACCCGATTTATTTAGCCATTATATTATTGGTAGCCCGTCTGTTTGGTTTGATAGCAACGCAATCTTAGCGCTTCAAGCAAATAAACCTAAAGTGCCTACAAAGGTTTATATATCGGTGGGAGCAAAGGAAATCCCAGCTTTTGGTGAAGGGCAAAATATGGTTGAGGGTACCAAGCTATTGGTACAAAAAATTAATGCACTTAACAGTGACAACATACAATTAAAAAGTGTTGTTATTGAAGGGGCGAGCCATGCAACCGCATTTCCTACTACTGCAATACAAGGGCTTGATTGGGTGTTGGGAATAACACCAATCGACTCAAATATTTAATCATTCTAGCGTGCTAAATAGAGCGCTAACAGCGTTATGAATTTCTCATGCAGAACAACTACATGTCGATATTTATGCCTTGTTATCACGCTATTTATCTGTCGCTATAAATGCCTAATAACTTAACACGATTGGTGCAGCCAATAAGTCCTAAAGGGCACTAAAAGCTTAAGCGCTTTCAAGTTCCTGTTTCCAGTTTACCAGCACTTCAATAAACTCTGGGCCTATACCACAGCAACCCCCAATAACAGTTGCACCCAGAGCGTGCCACTTTTTTGCAAAGCCTAGGTATTCTGAAGGTGAAATATCACGATACGCTTGCGAGCCTTGATTGGCTTGATAGTCATGGGGAATAGGCGTAAAGCCGTTTGCAAAGGCGCCCAAAGCCACGGTTTTATTAAGCTTCGATAATACCTTATTAGTATCTATTAAGGCTTGTTCTATTACTTCGGGGATCGAGCAATTAAATAAAATACCTGCAACATTGTGATCAAGCAGTTCAGTTACGGCGTCAGTTACCAATTCGCCTGAGCGCAGGATTGCTAGTTCACTAACTTCATCATTTAAGGTAATTGCGTAATAGCATGGTTTGTTTGAATTTTTAATTACGCTTGCCATTACTTGTGCTTCTTCAATGCTAGAAATAGTTTCGCCAATCCATAAATCTACATACTCGTTTTGTGCTTCATAAAGTGTATTTAAAATAGTAAAACCACGCTTACGTTCAAATAGCTCCGGGCGGTAAGAGCCAAATACCGGAGGAAGCGAACCTGCTACCAGTATATTTTTATTTGCACTTTGAGCCGCTTTTTTTGCAATGATTGCAGCTTGGTTAGCAAGCTCGGCACCCTGTGCATCATAAAGCGCTTCGCCTAAATGAAACGGTACACAGGCGTAACTATTTACAGTAATTACTTCAGCGCCAGCATCTATAAACCCAGAGTGTGCTTGAGTAACAAAGTGTGGCGCTTCTATAAGTGCCTGTGCACTCCAAAGAGGTTGCGTAAACGGAGCGCCAATGCGTTTAAGTTCGCGGCCCATGCCACCATCTAAAATAATTACTTTTTTCATAATAAGCTTCCACTGTTCTATACAATATGACGTCATTCAAGCATGTTTTGCTTAAAAATATAGTGAAACTTCATCAGGTTTAACATGAGAATAGCTCAATACTTTTTAATAGACACAAAAAAAGCGACTGCCTAAAGGAGTCGCTTACTTTTAAATAAGGATTAGCTTATTTGTAAAACGCTTCTACCTTGCCTTTTACTTTCATAAGCAATGGCTGACCGCGGCGATCTAACGCTTTAGGCGCTGCTACTTTAATCCAACCTTCGCTAATGCTGTATTCTTCAACGTCAAAACGTTCTTTGCCATTTAGAGTAATACCAATTTCATGTTCAAATACTTCTTCTACATAAAATTTGCTGCGTGGATTAATAGAAAGTTGATCTGGTAATTCAGGTTTGTTTGTATCAGTCATAATAGGGATCTGCATAGAATATATTGTGCGCTATTGTAGGCAATACAGGAGTTATGCTCAAGCAAGACTGAAATAAATGTTTGAAGGGGTTTTACTAATACTTATAAGAGGTAATTAAGGGGGTAATAAATGCGTTAAAAAACGCATTTATTTAAAACATGTTAAATGCTAACAATGTTTTCAGCTTGTGGGCCTTTTTGACCTTGAGTAACAGTAAACTGTACACGTTGGCCTTCAGCAAGGGTTTTAAAACCGTCGCCAGAGATTGCGCTAAAATGTGCAAACACATCAGGGCCAGACTCTTGCTCGATAAAACCAAAACCTTTTGCTTCGTTAAACCATTTTACTGAACCAGTAGTTGTAGTAGACATAATATGTATCCTAAAAAATTAATATAAGTGTGCCTGAAAAGAGGCGATTGAGCCGGAAAAAATAGTTAACTTGAGGATAACGCGCAGGATTATTACTAAAACAACGGGGTACTAACAAATAAAACAAAACTTCTTTCAAACTAGTATTCAAAATGGGTTATTGCTAACCCATTTAATTGTTTAGCAATTAGATGCTAACAATGTTCTCAGCCTGTGGGCCTTTTTGACCTTGAGTAACAGTAAACTGTACACGTTGGCCTTCAGCAAGGGTTTTAAAACCGTCGCCAGAGATTGCGCTAAAATGTGCAAACACATCAGGGCCAGACTCTTGCTCGATAAAACCAAAACCTTTTGCTTCATTAAAAAATTTAACTGTACCAGTTGTTGTATTAGACATAATAGATCCTAAAAATAAATAAAAGTGTGCCCTAAATAGGCAATTTAACAGGAAGAAAACGTGCATTTAACTGAGGATAACGCGAAGGATTATTACTAATATCAACGAGGTACTTACAAATAAACTGGGTTTTCATCAACCCGATGCCGAGCAGGATAACAGCATGTTTGATAATACACCAAGCTTTATTGTTATTTTATTTTTTAGCCTTAGAAAGAATTAAATTAAAAAGCCGTGTTTAACATGGTGTATATTGATCTTAAAATTTACGACTTAAACCCTTTTTATTCAGTTAGTTAAAGAATATAAAGCCCAGAATTAATAACGCTATCCACACAGTTTCAGCCACAATTAAAATAATGGGTTTTATGCCCACTTCGGTAAGCTTTCCCAAGTTAGTTTTCATGCCAATGGCGGCAATAGCTGTAATTAAAAAGAACTTTGACAGTTCATTAGCGCTTTCGAGTAATACGCTTGGCAGCGAAAAACAGCTGTTAATTACCATTAAAATAACAAAACCAATTAAAAAGCCAGGTACCTTAGGTAAGTCGCTTTTATTGCTTTGATTGGAGCGATTAATTATAACCATCATTATAAGTACAACAGGCAGTAACATAGCTACACGTACAAGTTTAGTGAGTGTGGCAATGTCGCCGGTTTCTGGCGATACAGAATAGCCCGCGCCCACAACTTGGGCTACATCATGTATGGTACCACCTAAAAATACCCCTGCGTTATGGGCATCAAATTCTAGGTAATTAACAATGATTGGATAGAGAATCATTGCAATGGTCGACATAGCTGTTACGCCAATAACAGTAAGTAACGTATCGCGCTCTTTGTGTTCGCTGTTGGGCATAATCGACGAAATAGCCAATGCTGCCGATGCACCGCAAATAGCCACAGACCCACCAGTTAAAGCTCCAAAGCGCTTTTGTAAGCCAAATACGCGCGCAAGTATTACCCCTAAAATAATGGTGGTGAATATAGCACCAGCAAGCATAAGTGCAGTTTGCCAGCCCAGTGTAATTAAGTCGCCTAAAGCAATACGTGTACCCAAAAGTACAATGCCGACTCGCAAAATAGTGGAGCCGGTAAAGTCGATCCCTTTTGCGCAAGGGCTGTCACTTTGATACAAAAACGATACCGCCATACCGAGCAATAAAGCAAATAACATAGCGGGTGCGCCGTAATGTTCACTTAAAAATAAGGCTGCAAGCCCAGTCATTGCTGCAATACTTGCACCTTGCCAAAGTGGCGATACATACGCTTTTAATGCATTACTTACTCGCCGCATTAGGCGTTAGCTGCGGTTAATGCAACAAGTACTTGGCGTTTTCGCTCACCAGTAAATGGACGACGCCCGTGCATAGCCATTTCGTTATCAACCAGTGCTACATCGCCATCTTGCCAGGCTAAATCAAAGGTAAACTCTTTTGAAAGCTCAACAATTTTATCAAGTCCCGCTTTAGGAATAGCACTGCCATCGCCAAAAGTAATGGCAACTGATGGGTTTTCTCGTACGCCCTTCCAACCCATGTAAGCGGCAATAAGCTGGTTGTAAAAAACTTGTACGCCGTTTTCAAGGGTAACTACCGCAGGTAAAACCGGGGTAATTGCTTTTAAAGAGCCATCGTCTAGCCACTCCCACTCATAACCTAGCTCGGTAAGTTTACTGTGCGCTTCTTCTTTATTTTGTACGCTGAGCGTGCTTTTCCAACTGCGGCCTTGGCCCGATGTTGCATCGTCGGCTGCAGGCATGTAAGTGGTGTACTTTAAGCCTTTTTGTTCAAAGTCATCGGCTAATTGACTATCAAATTGCTTTAAAGCGCTAAATAATTTATCTGAGCGGCAAAGCGGTGTTGCGCCGCCTTCCTCTGCTGCCGATTTACAAAAAAAGAATAATTTACTTGGCGAAATAGGCGTTTGAGCCATTTCGTGGTGTAAGTAAATTTCTACATCTTTTGGCGCTTCGTTAGCGGTAAATACACGCTCGGTAAAGTTAATACGTACCGCGTTAGATAGCGACTCTTGGTAAGTAAAGTTATCGTAATCAAACCCTGCTGAAAACGTATCAAAGGTTTCAGCGCTATTAATCGGAAAACCACGAAACAGTACAGCACCAGCGCTGCGCAGTTTGGTTTCTAGTTCGGGTTTATTTGCTCGAATGAAAGCCACCGCCTCTTCAACGGTGCTGGCGTTATTATTATTAACCACAATGCACGGAAAAACCGAGTCATCAAAGGTTAATTGAGTAGGCACTGCGGCGTAGTTAAGTTCGGTAGCTGTCATTGTATTTTCCTAATCGTAAATAGGGTGAAAACGGTTAAACGCTGCTTCACAAAAGTGACCAGGGTCGTTAAAGCGGCGGTTAATATTAAGTGCAGAAATATCGGCCATTTCTTGCTCATTGAGTTCAAAATCAAACAGCGATAGATTTTCTGTCATGCGTTCAAGTTTTGATGTTTTAGGGATGATGGCTGTTCCGCGTTGCACGCCCCAGCGCAGCACAACTTGTGCAGGTGTTTTACCATGGTTTTGCGCCGCAGCTTTCACTACGCTTTGCTCAAGCACAGACTCTGTTTGATCGGCCATTTCAAGCTCTAGGTACGAAAGCGCGCCCAGTGGAGAAAATGCAGTAACCGGAATGTCGTATTGTTTTGCCAACCTTATAAGGCGCTCTTGCGTTAAATAAGGGTGCGATTCAATTTGCAGCATAGCGGGTTTAACGGTGGCGTAGGTCATTAAATCGTGGAGTAATGCGCTTGAGTAATTACACACACCAATGCGTTTTGCTTTGTTGTTATGTACTTGCTCTTCCATTGCTTGCCACGTTAAATGTAGGGGTACTTTTGCCAACTCCATGTGTGGGTTTTGGGCATCTGGGTCTACAAACCACTCTGGCGGGTAGCGTGTCTCGATTGGTACAAAGGTTTGCGCAATCGGAAAGTGAATTAAGTATAGGTCGAGGTAGTCGAGCTTTAAATCGCTGAGTGTTTTATCAATCGCAAGCTCTACATGCTCGGGCGCATGAAAGGTATTCCAAAGTTTTGACGTTATCCATAGCTCTTCTCGGGTGCACAGGCCGTCGTTAATTGCTTGGGCTATGCCATCGCCAACCTGTTCTTCATTACCGTAGTCTGCGGCACAATCAAGATGGCGGTAACCCGCTTTAATGGCTTGATACACCGTTTGCGCGCAATCTTCTTGTGCTACTTTCCATAAACCGAACCCGACTGGCGGGATGTTATTTAATGAACTCATTGGGAATTCCTGTTAAAATTGCATAATGACTTTGGTCTTGTATAAGACATAAGTTATTATACGAATCTAACAGTGTCAACACTGCGCGCACCGCTAGGTGTTAAAACAGCGAATTAAAAAAGCTGCAGATAGCAAAAAGGCAGCGATTGCTGCCTTTAAAAATTTTTTATTTGTGAGTTGTTTTATATCTGTTAATCAAGCTCAATTTGGTAATGGTAATGATCGCTTCGGCACTTGCTTTGGCGGTATTCAATACGTTTACCTTCAATTGATTCGGTAATGCGTGACACTAATAACAGTGGATCGCCAGTTTTAATTGCGAGCATTTTTGCATCAGTTTCGTCGGCTAATACCGCTTTTATGCTGTCTTGGGTTTTGTGCACGGTTTGATTAAATTTGGTTTGGTAGTAGTGGTACAATGTATGCGGAATATCACTACTTTGATGTATATCAGGAAAGTAGCTTTGTGGAAGGTATATAGTTTCGCTCATACAAAATTCGTTATCAAGAATACGCCTACGCACAAGCTTAGTTACTTTATCTTTTTTATTAAGTTGTAAGGCATCGATAACATCGTGTGGTGCGGGGCATAGCTCAACCGATAACAGCTCTGCCTTGGGTAAGTCTGCACCTTTACCATCGGCCTGAAGCGGGAAAAACCTAAACAGTGCGTCTTGCGCGGTATGCTCAGATACAAACGTACCTACACCTTGTCGGCGAGTGACTATTTTATCGTCGGTTAGTAAGTTAAGGGCTTTACGAACAGTGCCTTGGCTTACATTAAATTCTTCAGCAAGGCGAAACTCGCTAGGTAATGCTTCGCCAGGTACCCAGCGTCTTTCAACAATGAGCTGTTTAATATAATCAGCCACTTGTAAGTAAAGTGGTTGAAAAGCCAAGCTTGGGCCACTTAATTTGTGATCAAACATAGAGTTACTCATTGTTATTTACCGTTAAATTCAATCCACCTGTAGTTATAACATAGGTGATACTTTTTGCGCATCTTTGCGTGTTATAAGTTAATTGTGAGCTATTGTATTACAGCTTGTTTTTACATTATGCCTAAAAACAAATCGTTACACTACAATAGCGCACGCCAAGGAAATTTAAAGTGTTCAGTATTTCATTCGAACTTATATTAGTTATGGCGCTTTGCTTAAGTGCAGCCACACTATTGCAAACACTCAGTGGGTTTGGTTTTGGGCTTTTAGTGGTAGCCAGTTTTACGCTATTAGATGTATTGCCATTAACGGCAACCACGTTTTTAGTAAGTTTGTTAGGGCTTGTTAACTCAACCACTGTGGTGGTTAAAAACCGCAATGCAGTAAAAATCCCCGAACTAAAACTCATGCTATATACGGGCATTCCGATAATGTTACTAGGGTTTGTTTTACTTGAATATATGTCGGCGCATTTAACTCAGTTTTTAAATTTTATATTGGGCATTAGCATTTTATTGTGCTGCGCTTTAATGCTAGTAAAACGAAAGCGAACCGACAGGCAAAGTCGTCCTCGCTCCTTTTTAATTGCAGGTGGGGTAAGTGGTTTACTGGGCGGGTTGTTTTCAACGTCGGGACCGCCGCTGGTGTTTCAGTGCTATAAACAAGCTTGGTCTATTGAAGCAATTCGTAGTACGTTACTTGCAGTGTTTACCATTGGTGGCATAGTGCGGGTGGGTATTGCTTTATTTGGCACCTTGCCTGATCTCGATATTATGTTTTTAATTGCGGCTGCAATTCCTTTAGTATTACTTGTGACTCATTTTTCAAGACGCTTAACCCCATACGTAGATGCAAAATGGATACGCATTATTGCCATCACGCTACTGGGTGTAAGTGGTGTATCGCTGGTGGTTACCTCGGCGCCTACCCTAGTTTAAAGTGAGTGGTGTTAATTAATTAAAGTTAAGTTTATTTACATTGACATAGGGATCACAATTATTTAACTTGTGTCTTATACAAGACTATAGTTGGTAAGGAACTCCCATGAATGCATTTGAATTACGTGAGCCAGACTGGAACGCAATAGAACCAGCGCGCTTAATTGCAGAGCCTAAATTGCAAGGCCATGTGCTAGTTTTACCGACTCAATTTGGTGAGGTCAGCGTTACCATAAGCGAGTTTGGTTTACGTTTAAATGCAGGCATAACGCAAGACCACGCGTTTAATATACTCAGCGCCACTCCTACTAATTTACCGTTATTACTTAATACATTGGGCCAAGGCTTTGCAGCCACAGCCGGTGAGTACCGTTTAGAATTTTACAGCGACCCATTTCATTTTAAGCTTTATAAAAACGACAAATTAGTACAGCAATCAGCAACCGATGGCCACTTTGTACGCCAGCATCGTTTACCGCCACTGGCTAAAACAGATCACGGCTGGATTTTAAGCCTAGAGCTTAATTACGACGAAGCCGTATATGGCCTTGGTGAAAAGTGGGGCAAGCTTGATAAACGCGGCCAACTTATTCGTTCATACAATCACGATGCACTGGGCGTAAATGCCGAAAAATCATATAAAAATACCCCATACGCTTGGAGCCCAGAGGGCTGGAACTTATTTGTACACACGCCAGCGCCCGTTACCCATGGCGTAGGTTACGCACTTTGGTCGCAACGTGCTTATGTGTGTTTAGTTGAAGACGACGCACTTGATGTATTTTTATACCAAGAGCAAACGCCTGCACAAAGTATTAATCGCTACTGCGAGCTAACTGGTTTTGCACCGGTACCACCGCAGTGGAGCTTTGGCGTTATTTTATCAAAAGCGTATTACAAAAATGCTGATGAGCTATTAAGTGTTGCCCGCGAAGTACGTGCTAAAAATATGCCGTGTGATGTAATTACCCTTGATGGCCGAGCATGGCAAGACACCGACACCCGCTTTGCTTTTGAATGGGACCCAACACGTTACGCCGACCCAAAACCTGTGCTTGATGAACTAAAAGCCATGGATTTTAAAATTTGTGTGTGGGAATACCCGATGATCTCGGTAAACAACCCATTATTTGCTAAAGCGGCCGAGAACGGCTGGCTAATAAAAGACAAACGCACAGGTAAAGCGTATCAATACGAGTGGGATTTAAGCCCCTTTGGCGAAGTACTAACGCCGTTACCAGAGTCGGGTATTTTAGATTTTACTCACCCCGATGCATACGAATACTGGCTCGAATCGCACAAGCCATTGTTTGAGCTTGGCGTTGATATGATAAAAGCAGACTTTGGCGAACAGCTAGAAGACGAAAACATGGTATCGCATAGTGGCGACAGCGGCATTAGACTGCATAATGTTTATAGCATGCTGTACAACCGCTGCGTTTATGAAGCTGCCGAAAAGTACTGTAAAACAGGCCCCTTTTTGTTTAGCCGCTCAGCGTGGACGGGTAGCCAACGTTACCCTGCTCAGTGGGGCGGCGATCCACAAGCCGATTGGCAAGGCTTAGCAGCAAGTATTCGCGGCAGCTTAGCGTGGGGCATGTCGGGCGGGCCATTTTTTGCAACCGATATTGGTGGTTTTTATAAAGATACGCGCGATGCAGAGCTTTATGTACGCTGGGCGCAAGCGTCGGTATTTAGTGCGCACATGCGTTTACATGGCATTGGCCCACGCGAACCGTGGTCTTACACCGAGCAAGCAAGTGACGCGGTATTTGCAGCGCTTAAATTGCGTTATCAGTTAATTCCATATTTACAAACATGTGCAGAGCAAGCGCAGCAAACAGGGCTGCCTATTCAGCGCGCTATGGCACTGGCATTTCCTGATGATGTATTAGCACATAGTTTTGATCAGCAATTTATGTGCGGCGAAAAACTCCTTGTTGTGCCATGCGTTGTACCAAACGGTAAAGTGAAGTTTTACTTACCGCAAGGGGAATGGTTGAGCTTTCCTGATAGGCAGGCATACCAAGGCGGAAAGTATTACGAAGACACGCTTGAGCTTACACAAATGGCCGTGTTCGTTCGTAAAGGCGATACGCTATTGCTAGGCCCAGATGTTCAACACACAGAGCAAGACATGAGCCAGTTAACTGCGTGGCCAAATTAAAAACTCGTTTTAAAACACACACAACACACATAATAATAAAGATATTAGCTTACTTTTTAACGAGTTAAGTAAGCTTAAAGGAACACAGTATGGAAGGTATGAACATTACCATGACACTGCTATCGTGCTTGGCGTTTATGGCGCTGGTGGGATATATCTCGTACCAAAAAACCAAAGGGGAAGTTAACACCCAAGACGGTTACTTTTTAGCGGGCCGTGGTTTAACAGGTACATTTATAGCAGGGTCGATGATCCTCACTAATTTATCGGCCGAGCAACTTATTGGCCTTAATGGCTCAGCGTATGGTTACAACCTTAGTTCAATGGCATGGGAAGTAACCGCAGGTATTTCTACCATTATTATGGCGCTGATCTTTTTACCGCGCTATTTAGCTGGGGCATTTTCTACCTTACCCGAGTTTTTACGAGATCGTTTTGACGATACCGTACGCCGCATGACCGTGATCTTATTCATGGTCGGATACTGCTTTATTACTATTCCTTCGGTTTTGTACTCAGGATCAATCGCCGTGCTTAGGCTATTTGATGTACCCGCCTTATTAGACATGAGTTATCAAGCAAGCCTTATTGTTACCATTATTATTGTCGGCTCCGTGGGCGCTATATACGCGGTATTCGGCGGTTTAAAGGCGGTTGCCGTATCCGATACTATTAACGGTGTTGGGTTACTTATTATTGGTATTTTAGTGCCAACGCTTGGGCTTATTGCGCTTGGCGATGGCAGCTTTGCTGATGGTTTAAGTACTTTAGTAAATACCGATACCGAAAAGCTTAATGCTATTGGTAGCGAGGATGATCCCGTGCCATTTGGCACTATTTTTACCGGTATGATCCTCGCTAATTTATTTTATTGGGGTACAAATCAGTACGTGATCCAGCGCACATTAGGTGCTAAAAACTTAGTTGAAGGGCAAAAAGGAGTGTTGTTTTCAGGGTACTTTAAAGTACTAGTCCCCTTTATGATGATGATCCCAGGGGTTATTGCGTACCATCTTTATAAGCACGAAAGCCTACAAACTATTGATTTAGCCTACCCACACTTAGTGAAAGATGTACTTCCTCAGTACTTATCAGGTTTCTTTTTAGCGGTGCTACTAGGTGCGGTATTTAGCTCGTTTAATTCATTACTAAATAGCGCCGCAACGCTGTTTTGTTTAGATGTTTATAAACCCATGAAAAAAGACAAAGTAAGCGACGAAAAGCTCATTAAAGTGGCCAAAATAACCAGTATTGTTATTGCTGTTTTGTCGTTTATAACCGCGCCATTACTCATGTTTGCACCCGAAGGCTTATGGCATATTATTCGTGTATTTACCGGTTTTTATAACATTCCGGTCATCACAATTGTGTTAGTGGGTTTATTTACTCGTAAAGTGCCTGCATTGGGCGCTAAAGTGGCGATTATTTTTCATGTTATTGCCTACACGCTACTTAAATTTGTGTGGGATGTTGATATTAACTTTATCCATATTTACGCCATTTTATTCTTTATTGAATTGGCAATAATGCTAGGAATTGGTTACTACAAGCCACTTGCAAAACCGTGGCAATTTACCCGCAAAGCCGAAGTAAACTTAAGCCCTTGGAAATACGCACTGCCGTGCGCCATTGTATTGGTTAGCTTAATAGTGAGCTTATATATTGTGTTTTCTCCTTTAGGCCTAGTTGGCGGTACCAGTGTTTATTTTGTGCCTAGCCTAATTACTGTTTGGACATTAGCTGCATTGTTTAGCTGGTGGAGCGTGCGTCGTTGGCATGTGCGATACGAAAACAGCCTCGCCCATATAGGTGTCACAAAGGCTGCATAAACACAGGTTATAACCACTATACGTGATTTTAAATCACATTTTATTCACATAATGTTTGCATTACGAAGTTTGATTGTTTAAATTTGTAGCTCTTATATAAGATATAAGAGCTGGTAAGGAAAATACTTAACACACACTGTCACCGTAATTTAGCAAACCACACAATTGCTAGCGCGGTACCACACAGCACACACGCACAATATGGAGAATGACATGAGAGCTAAAAAGTCTATCTTAAGCTTGGCTGTCTCGTTAGCAATGACAACTGGTTTAGCTGTTAGCGCGCAAGTTAATGCTGCGCAAGAACAAGTAAATCAAACGCAAGCGGAACAAGAACAGCAAAATAATAAAAACGATTCATTTGAAAAAATAGTGGTGACATCGCAAAAGCGCACGCAAAGCTTAAACGAAGTGCCGGTTGCCGTATCGGTGCTAAATAGCGATCAAATTAATTCAGCGTTTGCTAATAATATGGAAGGTTTGCAATCGCTTGTGCCGTCTGTGAGCTTTAGAAAAGGCACCACAACCCGTAACTCGGCGCTCACCGTGCGTGGTATTGGTACAATTTCATTTAGTATTGCTGCCGAGCCAAGTGTGGCAACGGTTGTTGATGGCGTAGTACTTGGTCGCTCTGGTCAAGCTTTTGCTGATTTATATGATGTAGACCGTATTGAAGTACTGCGCGGCCCACAAGGCACACTATTTGGAAAAAATGCCTCGGCTGGTGTGGTAAATATCACAACAAAAGATCCGTCTTACGACACTACTGGCAGTATAGAAACCTCGTTTTATCAAGACAACGAATACCGCTTTAAAGGCGTTGTAAGTGGCGGCCTAAGCGACGACTTAGCAGCAAGCTTAACCGTATTTAAAGGTAAGTTTGATGGTTACATAGATAACGTATATAACAACGAAAAAGTAAACGGCTACGATCGTGAAGGTGCGCGTGCTGTATTTAAATACGAACCAACCGACGACCTAAACGTTAAATTTATTGCAGAATACTACAACGCCGATGACGACTGTTGTGCCGATTTAGAAGCCCTACCAAGTGGCCGTAATCCTGATTCAAAAGCGGCGCCAAACAGTAACGGTATTGTTGATGGCGTTGCTGACATAGACCTAGATCAACGTAAAGTTGACCACGACTATGAGTCGCGCACAATAGATAAACACAGCGCGTTTTCAGTACAAGTTGATAAAACCATTGGCGACCACACGTATACATCAATTACTGCACAGCGCTCGTGGGATAACACCGAGTTTCGTGAAGGTGATTTTACCTCTATTGCCGGCGACAGCAATCAACCCGTATTTGGTGTGCCATTTCAGTTACATGATATTGGTGAGCAGCAATGGGATCAGTTTTCACAAGAGTTTCGTGTAACGTCTAACCTAAGTGGGCCATTTAACTACGTGGCTGGTTTATTTTACTGGAACATGGACTCACAACGTAACTTTACTCGCGATGCCAGTTGCCAAAATAACGCAGGCCAGTTAGATAGCGCCATGGCGTTTTACGCGCAAAATAACTTGTCGGGTGCAGAGCTAGACGCAGCGCTTGCCGACTTAGATGGCTACGCACAGGGCTTAGGCGTTAGCTGTAATGCGAACGACATTGTGTCGGCTACTGCATACATGAGTACAGAGTTTAATAACTGGGCAGCTTTTGCAGACGGTACTTATGAGTTATCTGACGATTTAACCATGCTATTTGGCCTGCGTTATACCGATGACGAAGTATCGTATACGCACCGCCGTGTCAGCAATGATGTATATGGCCGTCGTGGTGTAGGTGTACGCCCTGCAACGTTAAATACCGACGAGCAGGGTAAAGCTGAAGAAACTAACGTATCGGGTCGTTTAGGTATGCAATACGATTTAGGCGATGGCCAAATGGTATACGGTACTTACTCGCAAGGTTACAAAGGGCCTGGCTTTAATATTTACTACAACTTTAACCCTGACAACGACGGCCGTGAAATAGCGCCGGAAGAGTCTGACGCGTTTGAACTTGGCTATAAGTATGCAAGCAGCGACTTTGTGTTTAACTTTGCAGTATTTAAAACCGAAATTGAAGGCTTCCAAGCAAACAACTTTGATTGTTCAGACGGCACCTGTATTACTCGCTTAACAAACGCAGGCGACGTAAGCACACAAGGTGCAGAAGTTGACTTTATGTGGGCCGCAACCGATGCGCTTACGCTAACCGGTGGTATTGCTTATATTAAAGCCGAAATTGATGAATTTAATTGTCCGCCAGAAGTGGCCGCAGGCTCGTGTACTGACCGCTCAGGGCTAGATGTTCCATTTTCGCCAGACTTAAAGTACTCATTAAGCGCTGACTACTTTATTGAAACCGAACACGGCTTTAACGTGCACGTAAATGGCTCGTACATATACACTGACGAGCAATACTCTGACCTACCTAATAATGTAGGCGAGTTTAACCCAGCAGCCTTATTACCAGATTACGGTATTTTAAATGCAAGCGTAGGTTTATCGTTTAAAGACGATGCCTTTAGAGTATCGCTTATTGCTAAAAACCTAACAGACGAAAGCTATGCAACAACCTACAGTGGCGATAATTTCCGTTACCAAATACCGCGTGATGCAGAGCGCTACTTTGGGGTGTCGTTTAAGGCGCGTTTTTAATAGTTAAAAAATTTTCCCTTGTATAACAACAAGCGCAGCGTTAAACCGCTGCGCTTTTTTGTGTCTTATTTTTGTAAATCTTTGGTCACTTTTTCTTCATTAAAACGTCCTTTATTAGTCATATGTATTTTCTATAGTGCAGCGGTTACTTATTTGAGGTTTTAGCTTCAAGCAAAAATAACCACTACATAATGGGAATAATAAAGGATGAAAATTAAAAAAGTCGCTGCGGCGGTTGGGCTAACATTTATGTTAAGCGCTGCAAGTCATGCCAATGTATTACCACAAAGCCAAACAGACAATAACTGGTATACAAACGCACAAACTACGTTAGCTACTAAAAATACTCAGGCACAAAGTGCACAAGTTACAAAAGCAAAAAATGTAATTTTATTTGTGGGTGACGGCATGGGTATTTCTACCCTAACGGCAGCACGTATTTTAAAAGGCCAACGAGCAGGCAACCCAGGTGAAGAAGGTTATTTAAGCTTTGAAGAATTCCCGTATTCTGCGCAAGTTAAAACGTATAACGTAGATGCGCAAACGCCGGATTCTGCAGGCACAATGACCGCAATGATCTCAGGTGTTAAAACCGATGTAGGCGTAATTGGTGTAGACGAAGACATTGAGCGCGGTGTGTGTTCAACTGTATCGGGTAACGAGCTTTTAACCGCAACAGAACTAGCTGAAATTAAAGGCCTTGCAACAGGGGTTATTTCTACAGCGCGTATTACCCATGCAACGCCAGCGGCCACGTATGCTAAATCGGCAGACCGTAACTGGGAAGATATTTCAGATATGCCAGAAGGGTCAGAAGCCTGTGAAGATATTGCATCTCAACTGGTTAACTTTGAAAAAAACCTAGAAGCGCGCTTTTTAGGTACCGACGTAGACGGCCTTGATTTTGTAATGGGCGGCGGTCGTCGTCATTTTTTACCAAAAGATGCTGCGGCTAATTCAAGCGATGCAACAAGCGCCGTTGAAGGCGATCGTACCGATGAGCGTAACCTTGTCACTGAGTGGCAAACACAATATCCAAATGCAACGTACGTCATGGACCAAGCAGGGTTTGATGCGATTGCCGATGACGCTACGAAAGTATTTGGCTTATTTAACGAATCGCACATGCAATACGAAGCTGACCGTGCAAACGATGTAGCAGGCGAGCCTTCACTTACCGACATGACGACTAAAGCGATTGATGTACTGGGTAAAAACGAAAATGGCTTTTTCTTAACGGTTGAGTCGGGCCGAATTGACCACGCACATCATGCGGGTAACGCTTACAACGCACTTAACGACACCATTGAATTTGCCAATGCAGTGCAAGCGGCAATCGATAATACCAACCCAGAAGAAACCCTTATTTTAGTCACTGCCGATCACAGTCACGTATTTACTATTGCTGGTTACCCTAAGCGCGGTAACCCAATTTTAGGCCAAGTAGTGGCCGTAGGCCAAACAGCGCCAAGCCTTGCTGCCGATGACATGCCATACACTACAGTAGGGTATGCAAATGGTTTAGGTTTTAGAGACCTAGGTGATGAAACAAACGCTGATGCAGCGTACTTAAGCGGCCCAGTCGCTGGGCGTGTTGAGCTAAACGGCGTTGATACAACAACCCCTGGTTTTCACCAAGAAACAACCGTACCACTAGGCTCTGAAACGCATGCTGGTGAAGATATTTCATTGCATGCTAAAGGCCCTGGTGCACAACTTGCTCAAGGCGTTATTGAGCAAAACGTTGTATTTCATCTAATTAACCAAGCTCTTGAATTAACTCAGCAATAATGGCGGCGAACATGAAAAAATTAACAGTACTTTCTTTAGCAGTAATGGTCGCGCTAGCGGGTTGTTCAAGTGATGACGATAAAAGTGATAACAACATTATCGCAGTAGACAACGCCATAGCCGTGGGCTCAGCGCAATGTATTAATGGCGGTGTAGAAACCCAAGTAGGCGTAGATACAAACGAAAATGGTGTACTCGATAGCGGCGAAGTTAACTCATCTAACCTAGTGTGTAATGCGCCGGCAACGTCGCTAACTACTGAGCAATTAGCTAACCTTACAGGTAATGCCTGGTATAGCGACGCGCAAACAAAGTTATCAGCAACGCAGCAAGCTAATACCGAGGCGGTTACAGAGTCGGGCAAGGCGAAAAATGTTATTTTATTTGTTGGCGACGGTATGGGTATTTCTACCGTTACGGCTGCACGTATTTTAGCGGGCCAGCTTGAAGGCGGTATGGGTGAAGACTACCAACTTAGTTTTGAAACCATGCCTTACTCAGGCTTTGTTAAAACGTACAACGTAGATGCACAAACACCTGATTCAGCAGGCACAATGACGGCAATGGTGTCAGGTGTTAAAACTGATGTTGGCGTAATCGGTGTAGACGAAGACATTGAGCGCGGTGTTTGTTCAACCGTTGCAGGTAATGAGCTGGTCACCTCGCTTGAGCTTGCTGAAATAGCAGGTAAAGCAACAGGCCTTATTTCAACGGCACGTATTACTCACGCAACACCCGCGGCAACGTATGCGAAGTCGGCTGATCGTAACTGGGAAGATAACTCTGATATGCCAGCAGGTTCAGACGCATGTGAAGACATTGCATCGCAACTTGTTAACTTTGAAGCTAACCTAGAAGCACGCTTTGCAGGCATTGATGTAGATGGTATTGACGTAGTAATGGGTGGCGGTCGTCGTCACTTTTTACCAAAAGATGCCGCAGCTAATTCAAGCGATGCAATCAGCGCAGTTGAAGGGGATCGTACCGATGGCCGTAACTTAGTAACCGAGTGGCAAGCTACTTACCCTAATGGCAACTACGTAATGGACCAAACAGGGTTTGATGCAATTAGCGACGATGCTACAAAGGTGTTTGGTTTATTTAACGAATCTCACATGCAATACGAAGCTGACCGTGCAAACGATGTAGCGGGCGAGCCTTCGCTTTCACAAATGACCGAAAAAGCAATCAACGTGCTTAACAACAACGAAAACGGCTTTTTCTTATCGGTAGAGGCCGGGCGAATAGATCATGCACACCACGCAGGCAATGCATACAACGCGCTTAACGACACCATTGAATTTGCTAAAGCCGTTAAAGCCGCTATGGACAGCACTAACCCAGAAGAAACGCTGATTGTGGTGACTGCCGATCACAGCCATGTATTTACTATTGCAGGCTACCCAAAACGTGGTAACCCAATATTAGGTAAGGTGGTTGCAGTTGGCCAAACCGAGCCAAGCCTTGCAGCCGACGACATGCCATATACTACAGTAGGCTACACCAATGGTTTAGGCTACAGAGACTTAGGCGATGAAACCAATGCCGACGCTTCTTACTTAGCTGCACCGGTTACAGGGCGTGTTGATTTAACAAATGTTGATACAACCACACCGGGCTTTCACCAAGAGTCGTTAGTACCACTTAGTTCAGAAACCCACGCGGGTGAAGATGTAGGTGTTTACGCAATGGGCCCAGGTGCACATTTAGTAACAGGCACAAACGAGCAAAGCTTTTTATTCCATGTAATGGACTTTGCCGCAGACCTAGTTAAAACAGCCGATGAAACAGTGGCTCAGTAAATAGAGCCTATTAAAAGCCCGCATTATTTTGCGGGCTTTTTTATGTCATAAAAATGCCATTGTTAGTGGTTATGTTATGGCAATAACAGTGACGTTAAATATAGAGAGCACCATGAAAACAGCATTATCATTACTCGCAACCATGTTGGTTGCCACACTAACAAGCGCCAGCGCAGTTGCCACTCAGTGCAACCTAAATAGCCAGTATTTAAAAGCCGACTACACAATTACCAACACCCACAAAAATAAGCAAAGTAGTCAGGTACTTACACTTTGGCGTAATAACCAGCAAGTCGCACATCAAAGCGATGTTACTACTGAGCTGTGGCAACATTTAGCTAATAAACAAATTCGTCCAATACGTTATTTTAATGCCCAACAACGCGGTATTGAGTATCAGCCATCGGAAGTGCGCGGCGTACAAAATTGGAGTGCTAAAAATCAGCTGGTGGATAATCACTTAATTAAAAAAATGACCCTTACAAAAACGCAAGGCACAGGCTGTGATGAGGTAAAAAACTACACCTACCAAGAGGGTGAAAATACCTACACACTTGCTTTTTATAGCCAAACCCAGCTTGTTAAATCTTTTAGTGTAAATAACACAAAAAACCAAACAATCACGTTACTAAGCTTAAATAACGTAAGCTACAACAAGCAGCAAATTACTTCGCAATTTGCACAGTGGGACCGCTTTCAAACCACCGATTACGCCGACATTGGCGATAACGAAAACGACCCGTTTTTAGCAAAAATGATAAACCTAGGTTTTATAGAGCACGGTGCAACAGGGTTTTACAACCAGCAAGGTGAAGCGATTCAAGGCGGGCACCATCACTAGGGTTTAGCGTTTTTAAATGAAGTAGCTCATAGCTGAAAGAATGACAGTTATGAGCTACAAGTAATGCTGAAAGAGCTTCCCTAAATTCTTGCCACAGATATAACCTAATCAGATACCTTTTTTTCGTATTTTCAAAGTTAACATATCGCAGGAGGTTCTTTTTTGATAAAACATAAGTTACTTAAAATCGGTACGAGAGCAAGATTTAAAGCATCTTTATAGTAAAAAATAAAGCTAGAGACTCATTCATTAATTGAGTTAATGGTTTTTTGCTTCTATAAACGGACAATCATTCAGTATCCTGTCCGTGACTATATTTAGCCAAGCATCATAATGGAAACTAATCCAATATAAAGAGGCTAATTAGTAATGGAAAAGTTGATTATGAAACTATTAAGCGCAGTGAGAGTTGAGAATGTTTCAACAGTTACTGTTTGTATTTGTCTTGTTTTATTAGTATTTAAATTAGGGTGAAAAAATGGATATTGATGAGTTGACTGAGTTAGTTCAAGGGAAAGCTTTATTTGCAGGCGCTTATAAAAATACACTTAAAGATGTAGTGGAAGTGAGAGAAATTTTAAAAGCTTCTTATAAACATAATGAGTTTCCATACTATTCAGAGTTTGAACGTAGCTGGAATATGCTTAGGGAAAACTCATCACATAATGTAATTGAGCGTGAACAAGTAGAAAGCAATCCATTAAACAGCTTTTTATACCTTATAGAATCTGGGCTTTATCCACCCCCTGAGTTATTAATTGTTGTCGCGAGTTGTTTTAGAGCTCATATGATTAGCGGAGGGAAAACTGATCTATCTGAAGATTTCTTCGGAAAAGATAAGCCATTCGATCATTGTATAAACGTGTCTAAGATTACTAAGTATATGGATTTTGAATTAAAATGGGTTATTGATAAAAAGGAATCATTGCAGGCCGTTGCGGAACAATACTTACTAGAATGCTCAGAAAAAAATAATAACACATTCGGTGAAAATACTGATGTTGAAAGCTTCTTAAGGGGTTATCGTCGTTGGAAAAATGATTCAAAAAAACAAAAATATTATTAAAAATTATTTAGGGATTGAATGTTCTTCGCAGTGATAGCTGCAGGCTTAATAGAGCGTTTAGCAATCATATCCCCAGTTTATGTGCTGCCAGCTATTGCCAACAGCACAAATATAAAAGCCTTAACACTACTCCAAATGAGTATCATCAGGCTTTTTAGGCCTATCGGCGAGCTCTGTTAGGCCATCTTCGCAATCGCCGCTATCGCAGGTATTTAAATCATTTTGTGCTTGCCTGTCTTGTTGTAATACTTGCTTTAAATCTTCCATTCGTTGGCGCACGGCTACGCCATAGCTGGCATCGTCACCCCATAGTTCGGCAAGTTGTACAACCGCAGCGCGATCGTGCTCTCTAAACAGCTTACCGGCGCGCTCGGCATCTTGTTTGTTGTTTCCAAGTAGCTCGAGTGCTTCTACGGCTAAATTAATAGCTGAATCGACGGTTTCGCGGTTAAAGGCATCTACTTTTAAATTAAGTAATTTGTAAGCGTGGCGACGGTCTATTGCGCGGGCAACAATTTTTAATTGTGGGTAGTTTTTGTGGGCAAGCTCAATTATTTCAATGGTTTTGTCTGGGTCATCAATGGCAACAACCAGCATTTGTGCGGTATGAGCGCCTGCGGCTTCAAGGAGTTCTTGGCGGGCGGCGTCACCATAAAATACGGTATTACCAAAGCGGCGTAGTAATTCTATTTGGCTGGGGCTGTGATCGAGTACTGTTATTTCGTAGCCTTGGGCGTGTAATAAACGGCCCATAATTTGTCCAAACCGTCCGTAGCCCGCAATAATAACGTGTTTAGCTGTGCTAATTTGCTCTGGCTTGTCGAACTCTGGCGCACTGGTATGGCTGCGCTTTTCGAGTTGTTCGTACATCATTAACAACAGCGGCGCTACTAACATGGATACGGCGACGACCAGGGTTACTAAGCTTGTTTGTTCTGGTGTTAAGATAGCCAGTGTTGTGGTTACGCTTAATAATACAAAGGCAAATTCGCCGCCTTGTGCAAGGGCTAATGCAAATAGTAAGCGCTGTTTTTTACTGATGTTAAAGGTAATGGCAAGGGCATATAAAATACAGGCTTTTACCACAATAAGTAATGCAACAAGTGCGATAACAGTTGAAAACTCACTAGCCAATAACTCAAAGTTGATAGAAGCACCTACGGTTATAAAAAATAACCCTAGAAGTAGGCCTTTAAAGGGCTCTATATCGGCTTCGAGCTCGTGCCTAAATTCACTTTCGGCAAGGACTACCCCTGCTAAAAACGTTCCTAATGCTGGTGAAAGCCCAATACTTTGCATAACAAGAGCAATAGCCACCACTAAAAATAGCGCAAAAATAGTGAATATTTCACGCATGTGAGTTTTAGCTATGTATCTAAATAATGGGGCTGATACGTATTTACCACCGGCAATAATGGCTGCGATCACGCCTACCGATACAGCAACTTGTTGCCATACTGGCCAGTTGGCAATAATAGAATGGCTGATTTCTTTAGAGCTACTTGGTGGAGCAAAGGCAAGTAATGGCAGCAGTGCCAAAATAGGAATAATGGCTATGTCTTGAAATAATAGAACTGAGAATGCATTTTGGCCGGCTTCGCGCTTTAGCCAGCCTTTTTCTTCAAGGCTTTGCAGTACAATAGCGGTTGACGATAACGCGAGCATTAAACCAATAGCGAGTGCGGTTTGCCAAGGCATGGTAAAAAACCAAAAACAAAACGCAAAAATAACGGCGGCGGTTAGCACTACTTGCAGGCCACCGAGTCCTAAAATTGAGTGGCGAAGCTTCCATAAGCGGGAAGGTTGCAGTTCAAGGCCAACTAAAAATAGCATCATCACTACGCCAAATTCGGCGAAATGCATTACATCTGTTTGATCGCCCACTACCCCTAATGCATAGGGGCCAATGAGTATGCCGGCAATTAAGTAACCCAGTACCGAGCCAAGGCCCACTCGCTTGGCGATAGGAACCGCCACAATAGCCGCAGCTAAGTATATTAACGCTATTTCTAACACGTGCTTACCTTATTAACGTTGAGATAAATAGCATGGCTTAGGTGCGTATAAAATACAATGAGTTATGTGGATATATGCTGTTATTTGTTGTGTGCGTTTTAAAAACGCACACAACAAGGCTAAATATTACATATGTTTATAATAGCTGATCTTGGATCGTCAGACGCTGAATAAAAAATAGTAATAGGCCAATTATAAGTGTTCTCAACGTTGCTTTCGGTTACCGTCACCTCAAATTTAGCAGTTGCTGGTAGGTCTATAAGCAGTTCGCTATCTAGGTAGGTGCTTCCTGATTTTTGCAAAACGAGTGCCTGAGTTTGGTTAAATTGATATTCAAAACGTGCAGAGGCTAGCAGTGTTTCGGTCATGTTAAAGTTTACGTTAATGGTATCTGGCCCGGTAAACTCAGGACATACAAATACGGTAACCTCCACGCTTTGAAATACGGGTAAACTGTTTTGTTCTAAGTCTATCGTAAAGTTATTTTGGGTAATTGCGGGAGAGTTATAGATGGCATTAGCAAGGCGCGGATCGGTGCTAGCTATAGTAATGTTTTCACCTTCAGCTAAGTTAAGTGTTTCGTTAAACTGACCTGCGCTATTTGTGGTGTACGGCACATTGTTAATTGTGAGTTTGGCATTACTAATTGCGGTTCGTTGCACGTTGGTAATTTGCCCTTTTATGTTGCCCGTTATTTGCGATGAATCAGTCGCTGTAACTGTAAATTGAATGCTAGCTTGGTAGTTGTCGGCATCAGTCACCGTGAGCGTTAAGGTGTAGTTACCAGTTAGATCAGGTGTTAATTCGGTTATGTTTTGGTTGGTGCTACTTAAATTAGCAGATGAATCTGTTGGTGTAGACAGCTCCCATTCATAGCTAAGCGCGGTCCCCTCTGGGTCATAGCTTTGGCTTGCATCAAAGGTAACTGTACTACCAACGGTGCTATAACGGACTAGCTCACCGGTATACATAATAACGGGCTGGGCGTTTTGCGTAACATTAATAGTGAGTGTTTGCGTGTCTGAAAACTGCTCGCCATCATTGGTTTTAAGTGAAACAACAACTTGCCCTTCTGTCGGCGCACTAAGTGTGGGCGCTGAGCTACTTGTACTGCTTAATACAGCTTGATTTGACGACGAAACTATTTCCCAATGGTAACTTAAAACGGCGCCTTCAGGGTCGTAACTGGCTGAGGCATCTAAGATGGCTTGCTCGTCAACACTAATTGAAGGTTTGTAACTTACTAAGGTAACTGGTTTTTTATTATCCTTTGCATGTAGCACCGAGGTTGCTTGTGGTGAGCTGAGTTCACCGTCAGATACAATTAGGGTAACAACGTAATCGCCTTCAACATCAGCAGTAAGCGAAGGAGTAGCCGATGTATTTTGCTGTAATTGCGCAGTGCTGTTTTCAGGCTTTGCTTGCAGTTGCCAATTATAAGTTAGTGGATCGTTATCGGGGTCGCTACATTGTTGGCATTGCAAGGTAGTTAATGTATTTAAGGTTATGTCTGTTTGTTCTGTAAGAACAGCAATAGGCGCTTTGTTTTCGGTGGCAACGGTTAGGGTTACTTGTGCGGTATCACTTAGGTTACCTTCATCGGTTACGCTAAGGGAGATTATGTAATCACCTAACTCATTCGATGCAAAGCCTGCATTTTTGGCAATTGCATCAGATAAACTTGGATCGCTGTTCTCAGGCTTAGAGGTGATTGCCCATTGATAACTTAGCGTGTCGTTTGTATCCGGATCGGTACTTTGTTCACCATTTAGTGTTACGAGTTGGTTGGGTGAAAGTGTACTGTTTTGAACCGAAATCACGGCATTTGGCGCAGAATTTACAGTAAGCTGCTCACTTTTTATAAGTACGTTACTGTTGGCAGTATCGCCAACTGAGTTAGTAATAGTTAATTTAACGCTATACTCGCCTACTTTATCGGCAATAAATTGGCTGTTAACTCGGGTGCTGTTTTCAAGCTGTGTGGTGCTTGATGTCGGTTTGTTGGTAAATTGCCATTGGTAGCTATTAATTACCGCATTAGTAGCGGTACTTTGTGCTGCTGTTAATTTAACTATACCACCTTGTTTTACGGTTTGTGTGCTGCCTGCGTTTGCAATGAGCTGTGCGTTTGAGGTAACGGTAATTTGTTTGCTTACTACAGAGCTTGAAATTTTGCCGTCGCTTACAACAAGTTCTAACGTGTAGTCTTGCGCCTGCGATACCGAAAATTCAACAGTGCGTTGGTTGTTGGTATTAAGCGATATGTTTTGTTGATTATCTGTGCTACTGAGTTGCCACTGGTATGTGAGTGTATCGCCGTCAGGATCGCTACTATTTTCTGCACTAAAAATAATGGGTGTATTGATTTTATATTCTGATTGTTCAGTACTTATAACAGCCACAGGTTGCGCATTTGTGCTGACAGGAGGAGTGACTTGCTTTGTGTCAGAACCACCTGAACCACAAGCAGCCAATGTAAACAAAGTGGGTAATATAACTAAAAGTGTCCGTTTCATATTAATATCCTTATAAAGTTGATATTAATATGTACCCAAAATAGATATAAATCAAAAAATAAAAACAAACTTTTGTAGCTACTGTTAGGCGCTATGCAGTTATTTGGGTTTTAGTTGCTGATTTAGTTAAATAAACGCATTTACTATGAGTCAAAAAATTAATCAAAAATCCGCTTAAGTGACCGTATTACTGTTATGGTATCGTTTATATAACGGGCCGTATTTTTATTACAGGAATAACCTTTCTTTTATGATTTCGCTAAATAATGTGTTTTTTACACGCCAAGATGGTGGCACAAAACGACAAATAATTAATGATTTATCGTTAACTATTTTACCCGCTGCACACATTGCTTTGCTGGGTGATAGTGGCTCGGGCAAAACAACATTATTAAATTTATTAGCCGGTTTACTGTCTCCTGATGCAGGAACTATTACGGTTAATGAACAAAAAATTAGTGAATTGAGTGCCAGTGAGCTTGCGCTTTATAGGCGTAAAATAGGGATTATTTTTCAGCATTACCAATTACTCAGCCCGTTAAATGTAAAAGACAACATGTGCTTTCAAGCAAGGCTTACTGGGTTATCGCCGAGCGACGATGAAGTAAATACAATGGCTAAAAAGCTAGGCTTAGAAAATAAGCTAAAAGCGATGCCTGAACAGCTATCAGGTGGTGAGCAGCAACGAGTAGGAATAGGCCGTGCGCTATTAAATAAGCCCAAGCTACTATTGGCTGATGAACCGACCGGCAACCTTGATGCCGCTCGCTCACTCGATATCGTTACACTATTAAAAAGCTTGTGTGAAGAAGAGCAAATAATACTAATTATGGTCACTCATAGTCAGCAATTGGCTAATCAATTTACAACGCAACTATTTTTAAAAGATGGCCAAATTAATGGCTGAACTTAAACTTATTTTAATAACGTATATGCAGTTTTATCGCCGCCATGTAGGGCTGTTATTACTGTTTTTTATTGGTTTTAGTTTAGGTGCGGCATTACTGACTGCAATACAAGGTTTAAACCTAGAGGCCGGTAAGCGCTACCAACAAACCACAGCACTAATTGCAAACCCCGTGACGCATTTTATACGCCCTGTATTAGGTGAAAACAGGTTGCCCAACAGTATGTGGTCGCGCATTAGGGCCGCTGGTTTTACGCAGGTTCAACCCGTTTTAGAAGGTGTAATTGAAACCGATAAGCAGCAAAAGCTCGCACTGAGAGGTGTCAATTTATTGCAGTGGCTTACACAAAATACCGACAGCTCAGCATCAGCATCAACAGCAAACAATAGTTACTCCGGTTTTGAACAGCTACTAAATACTGTTTATATCGATCCTAAATTAATGCAGCGGCTAAATTTAAAAAACAGCCGTATTAATATAAAAATGGGCGATGCCACCCGCACTTTAACGGTAAGTGAACTGAAAGGTTTAGGCATGACCATGCTGGTGGACATTAGCCTTGCTGATAAATTACTGCGCGCAAATGGGATGATAAGTTACTTTGAAGTAAGTGGTTTAAATAGTAAACAAGCAGCTAAGTTAAACGCGTTGCTAGGCGAGCAAGCACGCCTTGAAGCTGCGCAAGAACAAGCTTTTGACGCGCTATCGGAGGCGTTTTTCTTTAATTTACAAGCGCTGGCATTGTTGGGTTATGTGGTAGGTGCGTTTTTAAGCTTTAACGCAATTAAGCTGGCATATAATGCGCGCGCTCACTTACAGCAGCAAATGTGGGTGTTGGGGTGTCAGCGGTCGGCGTTAATTAAGGCGCTGGCTATTGAATTAACGTTGCTTAGTTTTTTTGCGGCTGTGTTAGGTGCGATATTAGGCGCGGCACTAGCAAACGCCTTGGTCATGGATGTATCGGCCACTCTTCGAGGGCTTTACCAACTAGATAGAAGCTTTGTAGTAAACCTCGATAGCAGCATGGTTGCCAGTGGCTTTACACTTAATATTTTTGTTTTGTTAGGATTTTTAGCCAGCCAGTCGGCTCGATTAAGTACTGTTTTAGCGCGTATTAAGTGGCCAATGTTAATGCTCGCCATTGCAGCAACCAGTTATTTAGCGCTAACGGCAAATACCAAAATGGGCGCCTTGTTGCTGTGTGTTTGTGTGCTACTGCTCTTTTTTGTGGTTACGCCACCGATAGTTAAAGCTGTATTTAAGCTGCCATGGCCCACACAAAACCCGATTATTCAGTGGTTAAAAGCCGATAGCATAGTGCAATTACCTGCATTATTGAGCTCAGTACTCGCCATTTTAATGGCGATGGGTGCCGCTGTAGGCATGCAAATTATGGTTGGCAGTTTTAGCGACACCTTAGATACACACCTTGAAAAACGCCTAAGCGCCGATTTGTACGTAAGGCCCGATCAAAACATTCAAGCATTAGGAACCAAACTGACTGAGCTCCCAGAAGTTGAAAAGGTGGGCGTATATTGGTCAGCTAACAGTGAGCTTAAAACACCTAATTCCATGATTGCTGTTGATGTTATGGCATTTGGTGCAACGGCCAGTTACAACCAACATCTTACGTTGTTAAACAATAAAGCACCTACATCTACAGCATTTGAAAAAAACAAAAATGGAATTGTGGGTTGCTTAGTGAATGAACCCGCCTTGCTGCAGTACTCGCTTACAGTCGGTGACGTAATAACCCTAAGGCAGCATATTAATACACTAACGTGCCAAGTACGCGCTGCCTATTATGATTACGGCGAGCAAGGGTTAAATGTGGTAGTAACTACAACTGCGCTAGTAAATAGCAGCTTAAGTTACACCGAGTATGGTTTATCGCTATGGCTAAAGCCCAATAGCGACGTAGACGCCATAGCCGAATATATTCAAAAACAGCACCAATTAGATAGCCAACAAGTCATTGCCAATCAGCAGTTTAAGCGCTTTGCTAAGCAGTTATTTGGTAAAACTTTTTATGTTACTCAGGCGCTTAATATATTTATTATGCTGATTGCATTATTTGGTATGTGGGTGAGCTTTTTAACCCTGGGGCGGGGGCAATTGCAGCCTATGGCAGTATTACAAACGCTGGGTGTGACTCAACTGCAATTATTGGGTGCAAAAATATTGCAAGCCGCACTTATTATTTTAACCACCTTGTTATTGGCTATACCTTTGGGGCTTTGCCTTGGGTGGGTATTATTAACTTACGTAATGCCCATTGCCTTTGGTTGGACCATGGCCATGACCGTTAATTGGCTGCAATTAGGTGGTTTTACTGTGCTTATATTTATTTTAGCCTTATTTGTGAGTGCGTTACCGCTAATAAAATTAACGCGAAGCGCAGTTGCCGATAATGTCGCCAAGTTATAGGACTTACATGAATAGATTAAAAGCAGCCGTTATCTTTGTTTTTATTGGCACATTAAGCGCGTGCCAGCCAGAAGTAGAGCAAATAAGTAAAAATAAACCAATGCATAGCGGATTTGCACAGCAATTTGGTGAACCTGTAAATAAACACCAAGGGCTGAGCTTTCCAAGCGACCATGGGGCGCATCATCAGCAAGGTATTGAATGGTGGTACGTTACTGCTAATTTAGAGGCCGATAATGGCGACACCTTTGGTGTGCAATGGACTTTATTTAGGCTCTCTGTTGATGATAAAAACACTGCAACTGAAACGTCGCCATGGTGGAACGGGCAGCTGTATTTTGCTCACTTTGCAATACAATCAGATACCCAGCACCATGCGTTTGAAAAGTACGGTCGCTCGGGGCAAGTTAATATTACTGCGCAGCCATTTGAGGCTCGCTTAGATGATTGGCAGTTAGCAAGTAAAGAGGCAACATTTTTACCGCTTAACTTAAAGGCGCAGCAGGAAAATTACAGCGCTAATTTGGTGCTGGCTAATAGCCCACTTGTAAAACATGGCGAGCAAGGTTACAGCCAAAAAACGCATCAGGGGCATGCCTCTTATTATTACAGTTATCCGTTTTTACAAGCCAAAGGCAACATTACATTTGCGGGTGAAACGTATCAAGTAACCGGAGATGCTTGGTTAGACAGAGAGTGGTCTTCGGCGTTAATTGATCCGAGCCAAAATGGGTGGGACTGGTTTAGCATTCAGGCTGATGATAAAAAGCAGGGTGGCTTGATGGCATTTTGTATTCGTAATGGCCAACAAAGTTATGATTACTGCAGTGCATCACACATTACTTCCGATGGACAAGTACGCGCTATTGACAATAACGACGTGACCTTACAGGTATTAAAAACATCTGAGCTTACAACCCAAACGGCGCAAACAACGCCAAGTAATAAATCCTACCCTATTAAATGGCAGCTTAATGTTGAGGGGTTTGAGCCTATAACCATTGAAGCGCGTAACCCCGATTCACGTAATCAATTGAGTATTCCCTACTGGGAGGGGCGAATTAAAACCCAAGGTGGTTTTAAAGGTAAAGGTTATGCAGAGTTAGTTGGCTATTAGTGGGTTATAAAGTTTTTAAAAAGAAATGCACTTAAGCGCATGCTAAGTGCATTTTATTATTTAAAGCTGAGGTGATACACCTGATCTTATTGGTTGTATTTTACAGGGCCGTTCACATTATCAATGCTTACATCGCCAGAACCTGCTTCAGTAATAGTCAATGATTTTGCATGATTAACACGAATACTGCCCGAACCATCTTCAATGGTAACGTTTGCATCAACATGCTCAATGGTTAAGTCGCCTGAGTTATCTTCAACGTCTACAGCGCCATTAATATGTTGTATTGCTATGCTGCCCGAACCGTCTTCAACGGTTAATGTACCACGTACATTGCTTACACTCATATCGCCTGATCCATCATCAATATTTGCATTGCCATTCACGTTATTAATAGTAATGCTACCTGAGCCATCGTTAAGCTCTAGGTTGCCGGTAATGCTTTGAAGCGAAATATCACCCGAGCCATCGTCTATGTTTAAATTTTTAGCGCCATTGATTGATAAGCTGCCTGAGCCATCTTTTACATCAATATTATTTGTCATGGCGTTAATAGTTATATCGCCCGAGCCATCATCAATATCTAGCTTAAGGTTGTTAGGGACTGTGACCACTAAATTAATGCTTGGCGATTGACCGCTGTAAAAGCTAATTCCATTATTACTTGTATTTTGGGCAACAAGCTTTGCTTTAGTACCACTCTGATCGAGTGTGAGTTCGTATTCGTCGTCAATATCGGCTGTGTAAATAGTGGCGTCAACATTAATACTGGTTGCTGTTGATGAGCCCATTATTTTAAGTGAACCTGCGCCGCTTAATACGTCTAGGTATTCAAGGTTATTGCTAGGTAATGTAAGTTGTTGTGTTTGTTTTACCGATGCAACGCTTGGCGAAATATGAAACACGCAGCCACTTAATAATAAAATACCGCTAATTAGCGAAAGTGGTTTAGCAATGGTAGATACAGTTGATGAGCTCATGGTTAGTCCTTTTAATGTGACGTTATTTGTTAATATAACAAGACTAGAGCAATAATGGGGCCTAAATTTAAGTGTTTGTTTTATAATGAATTTGGTTTTTTGCTAAAAATTAAAAGACTAATTAGTGGTTAAAATTACTAACTATTAATAAAAAGGATGCATAGCGCATCCTTTTTGTTTTAACGACTGGTTTTAATTATACAAATTAAAAGCTATAAGTAATGTTACCGTATAAAAAGCGGCCATCTAAACTGTACGGTGTATAGGGTGTGTACGGGAATATTTGGCTAAAGGTAGAGTAACCAATGTTATCGACCGTAGCTTGCGGGTATTGGTCAAATAAGTTATTGGCACCCAGTGCAAATTTCCATTCGTCATTAGGACGATATGCCACTTCTAAATCGGTTATCCATTTGGCGTCTAGGTATTCATCTCGATCGCTTGTTGTGGAAATATCAGCAACTTCACCGTAACGTGTTGCACGTAACGTTGTTTGCCATTCGTTAAAGTTCCACACGGCCGACAGATTCAGTTTGTTGTCTGGTGTACCTTCTTCAAAACGACCTACTTCACGGCGTGCAAATACAACGTAGTCGTCACCTAAAGAGTTTAGTTGTTCAGGATTATCGTCAACGTGTGTCACTTCGGTGTCGTTAAAGTTAGCCGCTGCGTTTAAGCGCAAATCGCCAAAGTTATCTAACTGAAGTAGGTAAGTTGCAACAATGTCTACGCCTTGCGTGCGCGAGTCGATTGCGTTAGTAAAGTAGCGTACGCTTTCGGTATTTAACTCACCAGCATCCGCTAAAATTTGCTGTACTGCGGCACCGCTTAAGTTTTCCGAGAGTACAATACGGTCATCAATATCAATACGGTAGGCATCAACCGTTAAGCTAAAGTTACCTTGGGTGTAAACAAAGCCAGCAGTTAAGTTAACTGAGTCTTCAGCGTCTAACTGTTTTGCGCCAAGGGCTTGCGCTGCGGGTGCATCTGTTGGAAATAGACCTACTTCAAACGCTTGGTTGTTTTCAAGTACGGTTGAAATTTGGCGATACGAGCTTTGTGCAAGCGATGGTGCACGGAAACCTGTGCTAATTGCCCCACGTAGCGATAAGTTTTCGTTTACGCTGTAACGTGTTGCAAGTTTTGAGGTAAAGGTGTTGCCAAAGTCGCTGTAATCTTCGTAGCGGCTTGCTAAAACCATGTTCCAGTTGTCGGTTAGGTAAGTGTCAAACTCAACAAATAGTGCAACGTTATGGCGGCTTTCATCGGTTACGCTTTCTGGACCAAAACCCGAAAGTACCTGCGCGCCACCGGCAGCAATTGGGTTGCCATTGCTATCAAGTGCAGTAATGTAAGAGGCTTCTTCACCTTGTTCTATTTTATAGCTTTCGTGGCGGTATTCAGCACCTAGAGTAAAAAATACGTCGTCAGGTAATCCTAAATCAAGGGTTGTGCTGGCATCACCATTGACTATAAATTGGTCATAAACTAGTGCGCCGTTATCAAATTCGGTGGGGCTGGTGGCACCCAAAGACGTATTTAAGCTATTTACAACGCCCAATGCAAAGTCGTTGCGGCCATAGTTGGTACTTACATCCCATGTCCAGTCGCCTGTTTCACCTTCTAGACCTAGGGCAAATGAGTAGTCTTCAACATCGGTTTCAATTTGCGGTAAAAAGCCATCTGGGTAGAGTGCTAATACGTTACGGCTGTCTTGCGCACGGCGGTAAAAGCCACCTGAGTTACCTTCTCGTTTTGAGTAGCTACCAAATGAATACAGGTTAAGGCTGTTATCTAGCTCGTAACCCATATTGTAAAATAAAGCGTAATCTTCAAGGTCAGCTTTACCAAAACGATGGTTGTAACGGTCAATAGTAAATTCGCGCGGGTCTAGGCTGCCATCGTCAAGGCGGCTATATTGCTCGCGAGGATCAAAACCAGAGCGTTGTGTTGGGCTGTTATCGCGGTATTCAATCGATACGTTTACAAAGCCGCTGTCTGATAATGCAAATCCAGAGTTAGCGCTAATTGTGCGTGTGGCACCATCGCTAATTTCGCGGTCATCACCTAGGTTAAATGCAAGGTCGCCGTTTGCATCTGCATAGATGCTTTCTAAGTTCGGTGCGCCCGCCATTTGTGTGTCGTATTCACCATAGGTTACGCTTACACTGCCGCCTTCAGAGGCATCCTTTAAAACAATATTAATCACCCCAGCAATGGCATCAGAGCCGTATTGCGCTGCAGCGCCATCGCGAAGTACTTCTACGCGCTTAATGGCTGATGTAGGGATCATGTTTAAATCTACCGCAGTAGATCCTCTGCCTACAACACCCGCTAAGTTTAAAAGTGCGCCAGAGTGACGGCGTTTACCATTGATAAGTACTAAAGTGTGATCGGGCGCTAAGCCGCGCAGTACAGCAGGTTTTGCGTGGTCTGTTCCATCACCTAAAGTGGCACTTGGAAAGTTAAAGCTAGGCACTTGGTTGGCAAGAACTTGGCTAATCTCAAGTTGGCCTGTGCTTGCCATGTCGCTGCTAGTGATAATATCTACCGGCACTGAGCTTTCAGCAATGCTTCGCAAACTACGGCGAGTACCTGTTACTGAGATTACTTCGATATTCTCTTGTGCCTGAGTATCTTGCTCTGCTGCATTAGCTGTAACAAAAGAGCCGCCAAGTGCAGAGGTTACGGCCAGGCTAAGTGCTAATTTATTGGCTGATAAACGCTTAAAAGTCATTTATGTTCCTTAAGAACGTCGTTGTTTTGGTGAGTTTAAAAAAGGAGCGAATCATATAGAAGCGCTCAACTACGTGCAAAGATAAAAACCATCTATGTTATTCACGTTTTTAATAAGTAAGGCCACTGTTTACGTACGTTACAGACGATTAGATCGTTACTGTTGTAATCTTGTGGCGAATGGTTGCGAAATCAATAAAAAGTAAAAGAGAGATTGAAAAAAAGTGATAAGCATAAAAAAGCCAAGTTAAAAACTTGGCTTAGAAAATACGTTTAAATAAATGCCTAAAAAATTACTCAGGCGCAACTTCAAGTGTTGTAAATAATGCATAACGACCTGAGTCTACGCCTTCTTCATTTACATCAACTTCAGTGGCGGTTTCAATTAAATAGATACCCGGTGCGTTCCATGTTGTTGTAAAGAAGCCGTTTTTATCGGTGGTTACTTTTACTTCGCCACGTTCGTTACGGTAGCGAGTGTCGCCTCTTAAAATATTTACTTCGATACCTTCGCCTGCAGGCTTCCCGTCTAGTAGTAATTGAAAACGCGCTTGCTCGCCTACAAATAAATCGTTTGGATGGGTTGGGCCACTTAGTTCAAGGCCTAAACCTAATAATGCAGGCTTAGATGTACCGTTACGGCTTACAAACGTGTCTACCGTTGAAATCACTTTAGTGGTGCGTACACCTTGAGCGTTGCTAGGTAATTTAGCGTCTGTTTTTTTGCCAAATACACGTTTGCGTTTACCTTCTTCATCTTTATAAAAGGTCATGTACATTGGCTTTTGTGTCATTGCAATGTGGTAGGTGCCCTGTTCAGTTAAACTAACTGCGGCTGAGCTTTTGCGTTTTAAGTAATAAGCACGAATAGTGTCGCTAACCGGCTCGCCATTTGGCATAAGCGCCATGAGTAATGTGTCGTCCCATTGAGCGTCTTTCTCTTTTGGCTTAAAGGCTTTGTCGGGGGCAAACATTTCGTTAGAAATACTCGCATCAATCATTACATAATGCGCTTTATCGCCAGAAAGTGAGGTGTGTGATGGTAATAACCAACGGCCATGTGCGCTGGCTGATGTAGATACCAGCGCTGATAAGCTAAGTGCGCCAATTAATGCTGTTTTTAATAAATTAATTTTCATTTTTCTGTCCTTTAAATTCGAATTATAAATAGCTACTACTTAGCGTTTACGGTAACAAAACTGGTTGAAAACTCTTTTTTACCATCGATGGTAATTTTACCTGGCTTTGTTAAATCGAGTTCGAGGCGTTTGTAATCACGGCCTCCTTCTTCACGAACAACTTCAATATTTAAAAGGTATTTACCAGGTGCTACGGCGTTGCCGTCTAAATCTTTACCTTGCCAATCAATTGTATAAGTACCAGCGCGCTTAGTGGCGCCACTTATACCGTCAAAGTTAATATTGGTTTTACCTGCTTTACGCCACCATTGGCGTAAGTCTTTAAACCACTCGGCTTTTTGAACCCAAAGCGCAAGCGTTGTTACGTGTTTGCGCTCTGGTGTTTCTAGCCACACAGCAACGTACGGTCGATGATAAGGTTGTACATCAAGGTCGGGTAGGGTGAGTTCAATCTCTAGCTGTGGCGTTTGTGCCTGAACCGTTGTTTGAAATAGTGCGGCAACCATTAATAATGCTGCGCTAAATACAGTACTAACTTTTAACATTAAGACACTCCTTTAATTTGTGGTACCCAGCATAAATAAATAACCAATGGCGTTGCGATGCCTAAAACGGTTATCCATATACCTGCTAAGCGTTTTTTTCTGTTTTGAAACAAAATAATCATGCCGGTGATGGCAAAAATAATCATCAATACCGCTGAGATATCAATTACCCAGCTCCACACTTCACCGGTGTAGCGACCTTTATGTAAATCGCCAATAAGGCTTAAAAAGCCGCCTGTTTGGTAATCGAGGTTTAGCTCGCCAGTTGTAAAGTCAAGCTCAGCGTAAGCAAAACCGGCCGGAAGGGGATAGTCGAGCATGACAAGTGCGTCTTCTTTTTCCCATTCAATACTTTTTACCTTGGTGAGTGAGTATTGTGTAGCTAGATAAGCTTCTATTTCTGGGTAAAGCGAAGGCAGTGTATTTAGCTGTGCGTTGGCTTTAGTTACAAGCTCAGCTGGAATAGTTGCGGTGACTTGCCCGTTACTTTTATCGTTTTTAAGCCAGTCAACATGGTTAAGTACAATACCGCTAACGCAAAATAGAATGAGTAAAAAAAACAAAGCGGTAGAAATATAAATATGTAGGGCACGGCTTGTACTGTACAAAGCTCGCTTATTAATAAACGACATAAATAATTTAATGTAATAAAATTTATTACATGATAATGATTTGCATTACTTATTACAAATTTACTTACGTAACTTTACATTAATATTTTAAATAACCTGAATTCAGGCTAAATGTTAGTGCGTTTAAACGAGGTTTAGTGCTGAGGGGGTTGTGAGGGTCTTAAAATAAGGTAAATCATAACCGCAATTTCTATTGCTGCTACAAGGTATACAACCCAAATAGGTGCTGTTGAATTAAGTAAAAGTATAAAGCCAGTAAGCATACCAATAGCGGCAAAGTACTTAGCTTTGGTTGGTACCACTTTATGAGCTTGCCATTGCTGCAAGGTAACACCATAGCGAGGGTGATTAAGTAACCAATTTGCAAGTGCAGGTGATGAGCGAGTAAAACAAGTGAGCGCCAAAATAAAAAATATAGTCGTGGGCATGACTGGAAGCATAATGCCTACAATGCCTAGCGCCACTAAGGTTAAGCCTAGCATTTTTAACCCTATGTTTTTGTAACAGATAAGTGACGATTTTATATTCATTGACGACGCTATAGTGAGTGGCGACTAATTTAAAGTGTAGGCCAATTTTACATTTATTATAGAGCTAAAACGCTATTCCAATAAAAAAGGACATACCCAGTATGCCCTTTTTTGTAGACTAAACACTAGTTATTAAAAATAATAACCAATGTTTATATTAAAGCGTTTTTCTGTTTCGCTGCTGTCACCGGCAATAGATCCACCAACGAAAGGTTGGTTTTTTGCATGTACAAAATCAAAGTAGGTAAACAAGCCGCCAGCGGCTACAGAAACACCGGTCACGTTCATCCACGTATCTGCGCTGTTGTCAGATTTATCGTAGATAATCCCGTAATCGTTATAAAATTGTAGGCCTGTCACTGGGCCCCACTCGACTGGCATGCTGTAAGCGATGTTTGCATTGGTCATGGTTGCTTCTGCGGCAATACTGTCGTAAAACGAGTAAGCACCTACGGCCATACGATCAATATTATCTATGTCGTAGTTGTATTCACCATGTTGAAGCTGAAAGTTCCATGCATCAATATTGCTATTTAGGTGCATAGCCCATGCATAATAGTCGCCTGCGCGGTCATTACCGTCATGTAACCCGCCAGATAACGCAGAAAAACCTAACTCGGTTGTGCCGCCGTCATGTTCAAAATGGTAACCGTAACGGCCCGAAAACGTATTGTATTCGCCTATTTGGGTTGCAGGTTCTGCGTAAATGCCGTCTTCTGGGGCTCTTACGCCAACTACATCGTATGAATAGCGATCGCTGCGGTTGTCAACGTAGCCATCTACGCCACCAAGCTCATCGTTTTTGAAAAAGCCGAGATCTAATTGCCAGTTATCTGCAATTTTACGTTTAAACATGATGCCTAAATCGTGATCATCTTCTAAACCGATGTAATAGGTGGTGTTAAAAAACCAGTTGTGCGAATTATAAGGCCAGTTACCAAAGGGTACTTTGGTGATACCTGCTTGTACTTGCCAATCGTCTGCAAAATCGTACGCTGCATAAGCATATTTTACTGCGGTCATGTAATCAAAAAAGCGAATTTCTGCGTTAAGAATAACGTCGCCTACATCACCAGAAAAATTAAGTCTAAAAACGTCAAAATCGAAGTCGCCGCCGCGATCTTCGTTATCGTCATCATACGATGCATAACTAAAGTTAGTACGAATAGCACCGCCTACCTTTATGCCGCTGCTTTTTTCTTTCGGAGCTTCTGCCACCACAACGTTTTGGTCAGCTTTTTTCTCGATAAGTGCAACTTGCTCTTGGTGTTTTTCGTTAATTTTTTGCTGTTTAGATTTTTCTTCAACTAGTTTTTGTTCAAGCAGCTTCATTTGCTGCTGTAGTTGTTTTAATTGACTTTGAAGCGTGTCGATATCGGTGGCGTAAGAAGTACTCGAAACACTACCTAAAATAAATGCGAGCGATAATTTTGAGAGTTTGGTCATATTAGCTGCTTCTTTTCGTTTGGTTAAAAATAAAAACCCAAGATATTAATAACACCTTGGGTTAAGAGCTTAGTACAAAACCATTATATTTTTTATTGTTCGTTTTTTATTCTTTAGGCGCTTGTGTAAGTGCGCCCACTTCAAGTAAGGGAGATGCATCTAATTTATCTGCATCCATCATGGCTGCAATACGCTGCATAGATGAAAGTAATAAAGACTGCTCCCATTCAGCCAGACCAGAAAACTTTTCTATGAAGTGTTCTTGTAATGGTTGAGGGGCTTTAAGTAGTAATTCTTTCCCTTTTTCGGTGAGGTGTAAGCTCACTCGACGTTTATCCATTTGGCTTCGAACGCGTGTGACCAGATCTCTGCTTTCAATTCTGTCGAGAATATTAGTTACGGTCGCTGGGCTTAAATTTACATTTTGTGCAATGCGGCTAGCAGTGATGCCATCAGTTTGAGACACTTCGTGCATTATAAGCAGTTGTGGGCCAGTTAAGCCGGCTGTTTTATTAAGTTGCTTTGAGTGTAAATCAATCGCTCGGATCACTTTACGTAAAGATACCAATAACTCGTCATATTTTTGCATGTGTTTATCTCGTCGAAAAGCGATGCTTTGCCATAATCGCGAAATGTTACACATCAAATAAATTGAATTCAAATTAAAAATTTAATTTTTTACTGCTGTTACTCGTTTTTATTAATTAGAGTAGAAACTAATTTACCTTAAAGCAATACCCCTTTAATTAAGGGTTTTTAATAGGTGGGAGTGCTTAGTTAAGCATTTTAGCTACGTTTGCACTATTAAATACACGGCTCAAATTGCTTTTTTTACAATTCATTTTATGCGTTTAGTGTGTAATTAATTAAAGTGTAAATTAAGTAAGTGCATGATATACAACTATCAATATGCTCACAATGATTGTCTGAATAAGCAAAAACTTATTTGATTGGTTTATACTTTACGTTATATGTAAGAGTATTGAACGTTGTGATTATTAATATTAAAGGGAAAGGCATGAAATTATCGCCATCAGTGAGTATTGAACACACCGAAACCGGTCTTGAATTTATTAATATTGAAAGTGATTTGTGCAATGCAAAAATATTTTTGCAAGGTGGCCAAATTACGCAATTTACACCTAAGGGTAAGCAACCTCTTATTTGGGTGTCGGGTAATGAGACGTTCTCAGAAGGCATGAGTATTCGCGGTGGTATTCCTATTTGTTGGCCTTGGTTTGGGACACACGCTAACGCTGGTTGGCCCGCACATGGTTTTGCCCGAACCAGCTTGTGGCAAGCTGATGAGGTTAATGAAACTGAAGAATGTATTACGGTGAGTTTAAAGCTACCCATGAAGTTGGTGAACACTGAATATTGGCCGCATCAGTCGGCATTGAAGGTGGAATTTGTTTTAAATGATTCGCTTGAGGTGAGATTAACCACAACAAACTTAGGCAATACGGCATTTAGCTATACACAAGCATTGCATACATATTTTCCAACGTCAGATATTACTAATACACACGTTGACGGCTTGCAGAGCGCACAATATGTTGAATTTGCTAAAGGGCCTTTTACACAACAAGCGGTTGTTGGGTTTGAGCGTGAAACCGACATGGTTTACACCCAAGCTGCACCTATTCAATACATAAATACCCCCGAGGGCGTTATTAAAGTTGGGCGAGCAAACTCTAGTTCGTGTGTGCTTTGGAATCCGTGGATTGAAAAATCAAAGCGCTTGTCTAATTTTGCTGACGATGAATACAAAACCATGTTATGCCTAGAAGCCGCCAATGTATTAGATGATGCGGTTACCCTTGCACCACAGCAAAGCCATACGTTGGTAACATCTATAGAATGGGCATAATAAGATATGCCTAATTAGGCTTTGTGTACGAATAAAATAATAAAAACAGTATAGGAAATAGTGTGTTTAACAATCAGCAAATAACGGATTTACCACAGCATAAAAACATTGAATTTAAAGCGCTTGCCGATAAAGCGCTGCTGCATGCACAACTTAACTGGTTAGTGTTTTATATTCCCTTTAGCGCAATATTAGCCGCAATTTGTTACTTCAACGAGAATTTTGCGAATAACGCGCAAACGTATTTATTAATTGGTATGCCTATTTTAATACTCGCTTCTATGCTTTACAGCGTTGCGAGCATTAAATTGCAAGGTGTGGCTATGCGTCAGCACGACATTGCGTTTAAAAAAGGAATTATTTGGCAGCGGGTTACTATTTTACCGCTAGCGCGCGTGCAGCACATTGAAATACACCGCGGCCCTATCGAGCGAAAGCTGGGTTTAGCCAGTTTAAAATTGTATAGCGCCGGTGGTATGAGTGCCGATTTGCAGGTAAGCGGGCTTACACACACGGATTGTAAAAATATGCGCCAGTTTGTTCAAGATTACCGCCAAGAACAAACGTCTACTCAGGCTGTACCAGCCGATGAGTGATTTTACACCTCATACTACACAAACGGATGCTGGCCAGGCGCAATTGTGGCAAAAAGTATCGCCTTGGGCACTTGTGTATTTTGTTGTCCATTTTGGTGTGCGTTTTGTGCGCGACGGTATATTTAACCTATTACCGCTTGGTTTTGTATTTGTTACACAAGTAGAAAACAAACTCTTCTGGGGGCAAATTGCAGCAGCAGTAGCTGTAAGTGCTTTGCTTTTATACTCGGTTTTATATTACAGAAACTTTAGATTTTGTATTTCAAGCGATAACGAAATACTACTCAATAAAGGCGTTTTTAAAAAAGAACGTTTAACGCTTAAATTTGAGCGAGTACAAAATGTAAATATTGCTGAGCCTTTTTACTTTAAACCAGTAACGCTGGTTAATTGTATTTTTGATGCGGCAGGTAGCGCGGCTCAAGAAGCTGTATTGCCGGGCGTAACCCAAGGTTACGCAGAGCAAATGCGAAAGCAAATATTTGCTTACAAGGCCCAGCAGCAACTTGAGCCAGACAGTGAAGTAGAAACAGACGAGGCTACTGAGCAAAGTAGTTTGTTTATTTCAAACAAAGAAATAGCCAAGTTTGGTTTAATGTCAAACATGGCTATTTTAGCGCTAGCCGCCATTGCACCACTCATAAATGTGGTAGCCGATGTGCTTGAAAAGCAATTAATCACAAAAGTAGAAGGCTTTTACGAGCAAGAACTTGGCCTTGTAGCCAGTGCAGCGTTATTTGCTATATTCACAATGTTTGTACTTGTGGTACTTATTGCTGTTTTGCTTTCGGTGGGAATGTCGCTTATTCGGTTTTATAATTATCAGCTTTATTTTAAAGGTAAAAAGTTTAAACGCATTGCCGGTTTATTAGAGCGCCACCAGTTATCTATGAGCTTAGACAAAGTGCAGTCGATTGTCATTAAGCAAAATATTATTGCCCGGTTACTTAAGCGCTTTACCGTTGAATTTTTGCAAGCGAGTAGCGGTGGTGCAATGGCGGGTATGGCCGCTAAAAAAAATAAACAAACCTTAGTTTTACCTGTATTAAATAACGAGCAAGTAAACAGCGTATGCCAGTGGATTTACCCGTGGTTTAACAACAGCGCACTGGCATTTAAGCAGGCAGAGCGAGCACTTTGGTATAAAAACTTAGTCTTGTATGCATTGTTACCTAGCTTACTTGTGGCTGTTTTTTGTTATTTTAATGAGTTTAATTACCTTATCAGCGTGGGTGTGCTTGCTGTATTTGCAGGCTTGGTTACCTTGTCGTATCAACGTTATGGTTACTATTTACATGAAGATGATGGCCGATTTTACATGGTTGTACGTAAAGGCATGATTGGCGTACATTATCGCGTGTTTGAACTATATAAAGTACAAAGTGCTAGTAGCGAAAGTACCTATTTAATGCGGAGATCAGGATTGAAAAGCCTGTATATACAACTTGCTCATGGCTTTGCGTTTATGCCATACATAAAAGAGCAAGACGCTGATTTTGTGATTGATTTTACGCTTAAACAGGCTGAGTCAGACACTCGTAGTTGGATGTAATTTCTGCAAACAATAAAGTATGTGCGAAAACACATTTGCACATGCTTTATTACACTTTTTTACTGCAAACTCAGTGAGTTTAATAATACTCTAAGCATTATTGAAAATGCTACTTAAGGGATTATTGTGAAAAAGTCACTCATTGCCTCAGCTTTGTTGCTCGCTGCCCCCGCGTTCGCTGCGGATTGGCAAACCATTCATACCGAGCATTTTAATGTGCACTACAGCATTGAGCATATTGATTTTGCTAAATCGACCGCGGTTGAACTTGAAATTGTTCGCACGAAAGTGCTTGAACAACAAAATCGTGCACTCGATGAAATAGTCGATGTTGTCGTGTTTGACCCCTTAAATGCGGCGAACGGGTTTGCCTTGCCTACATCAAGCAACCCAGTAATGGCACTTTTTACTACCCCACCGCAGTCTGATACGGTGATTTCAAACAGTTCTGGTTGGCAGCAGTTACTGGTGTTGCACGAATACATTCATTTAGTGCATTTGGCCCAGCCTACACGCAACCACTGGCAGCAAAAAGTGCGCGGTTTGTGGGATATTTACGATTTAACCTACAGTGATACGCCGCGCTGGGTTGCTGAAGGGTATGCAACGTTAATTGAATCTAAAATGACCGGACGAGGGCGCTTATTTGATAATTACTCTGAGTCGATATTGCGTGAATTTGCTCAACAAGGTGCGCTACCAACCTATGGACAATTGAATAGTGATAATGGCTTTATGGGTGGCTCTATGGCCTATTTGATGGGCAGTCGGTTTTTATATTGGCTAGAGCAAACATTTTCGGAGCAAATACTAGATAGTGTATGGACCCGAATGCAGGCAGTTAAGTCGCGTGATTTTGATGAAGCATTTGAAGGTGTGTTTGGCCAAAGCGCGGCGAAGTTATATCGCCGTTTTATTGCTGAATATACGTATAAGGCCATGCAGCAAGAGCAAGGAGAGCAACCACTCAATAGTGAGCTATGGCTAGAGCTTGATTTATACGCAAGCAATCCAGCACTTTCACATGATGGCAGTAAGCTTGCAATAGTTGAGCGTGATGCCAAGCGTAATACTAAGCTCGTTATTTATAGCACCGAAGATAACACCAAAGCGATGGAGAGCTTTGAAAAGGCACAAAATGAGTTAATTAAGCAAGACCCACTCGATATACCAGATACGCCACCGAGCGTGTTTAAGCGTGAACAAAAACAAATACTTAATCAAATAAACCGGGCAGGTATAGCCAACCCTCAATGGGTAAATAGCACGACGCTGTATTTTAATGCTTATAGTACTGAAGAGTCGGGTATTTATAATCGGGTGTCTGATATATTTAGCTATAACATTGAAACCGGCAACGTAGAAAAGCTAACCGAGTTTGCAGGGCTAAGACGCTTTAATGCAACAAGCGACGGTAAAGCAGTGTATGCAGAGCAAATACGTGATGGTTATTCTGAATTAGTAAAAGTAGATATTAATACCGGTACCATAACGCCGTTGTTCAAAAAAAGCTTAAATACTGCATACGATTACCCCACGCTCAGCCCCGATAATAAAAAATTAGTTTATTTATCAGCTTCTTTAAACGAAAACTGGCAAATGTATATACAAGATGTTGATGGTGGTATTAGCCGGCCTGTACCTATGCCAAACGGGTATCAATATTTAACTCAACCTAGCTTTAGTGACAATGGCGAATCAATCTATTTTGTTGCGGGATTAAATAAAACGACTGATATTTATAATTATCATATAGCCAGTAATACCCTAAAGCGTTTAACACATGGGCAAGAAGCGGTTGCTCACCCCATTGAAATGCAAGATGAAACGCTGCTTTATTTATCGATTAATGCCGACGGCCCTGATGTAAAAAGCCTAGCGAATACCAGTATTAAAACGACGGTGACCGATTTAGCTGCTAATAGCAAAGCCCCGCTATTAATGGTTAATGAGCACACATTGCCAGAGGCTAAAGTATACGCGCAAGAGGCTGGCGAACAGCGCGATTATGCAATATTTGATCAGCATGCAACCTTTGCGTTGGGTTCTCAGTATTATTCTGCATCGACCAGCGTATTAAGTATGGGTATTAAAAGCAGTGATTTATTAAAGCAGCTAGACCTGCAAGCCGGTTATAGCATTGACTTAAACGATAATGCATTACATGGCGGGTTTGTAAACGCTAAATACAATGCGCTTGATGTTAAGTTTAAACTCGCTTTGTATGACTACAACTTAGATACCTTACGCCAATATCAAGCTTTAAGCCCAAGCAATTTAAATAACGAAATAGATGCTCTTGGTGGGTTTGTAGCAATGAGCTATCCACTTAAGTTTGGCCAATTAAGCTTAACCCCTGAGCTTGCTTATAACTATACTGATTACAAACAAAGCCATACTCGTTGGACGCGTGTCGGTTTTGCTCAAAGTTGGCAATATGACCGCCAAACGTTTGCTATAGGACAACGTGTTAATGCTCGTTGGTACGAAGGTAAAGGTGAAAACAATTGGCAAGGTTATGATCTCGATGCGAGCATATTTGGTAAGGTGTATAACGCTCCTTTGTACATCAACTTTACACAAAAGCAGCGAGACGATGCACGCCTTGCGCTAGGCGGGTTTAACTCCAATCTTATAAATCAACACTACAATAGTGAATTTGTGCTGGCTGCTGATCTGCCTTTTTATAGTGCAACTGCCGAGCGTTACCAAGGATATGGCGGCGGAGTTACTTATAAAGAAGGTATGCCATGGCTTTATTACACTCAGCATCAATTAGATGACAGCGTTTATGCACAAAGTTACGGTTTAAAATATCAAGGTGACTTTAGCTTTGGCATGGGGCCTGCGGGTGTTAACGATTTAACATTTAATGTGGGGGTGTCGCGTGTTGAGGGCAGCAGCTTTGATGATGAAATGCGTGCATGGCTGAGCTTTTATTATTCGCTTTAAATAAATTTAATGAGTCAATCTGAACTGTGGGTAGTAAATCGATTAACCACAGTTCAATTTAGCCTGCTATTTATATTGTAGCGACAACAATTTGGCTTGATATACGTCTAACTTTTTATCGTCTCGTTCGTATTCAATTGCTTTTTTGAGAAGTCGCTTTGAACGCTCAGTTTTACCTTGCTGGTAGCGAACTTTAGCAAGCTCAAGGTACAACTCAGAGATATAGGGGGCTTTAAATAAAGCGAGCTCTAAGTGGTCTTTTGCTCGATTAATATAACCGGTTTGTAATTCGTTTTTTGCTAGAGCAAGCAGTTCATAAGGATCTCTTTCTTTGTAATTTAATTGGCTGGTTAGTTGCTCTACAAGTACAGTTTTACCAAGTTGTTTAGCTAATAGTTGATAGTTATTAACTAAATTGACGCTCGATAAATTATTGTTTATTGCTGTTTCGTAAATTACTTCTGCGTTTTTTAAATCTCCCGCACGGCGATGTAACATACCCGCCATGTTAAAAAGCTCAGGATCATTCGGGGTAAATTTATTGGCTTGTAAAATAAAAGAATAAGCAGCGTTAAGATTTTCTTCAGCAAATGCTTTAGCTGCTAAGTTGCCATAAAATTTAGCCACTAAGTCGTTGTAGCTGGCGCTGCCAGAATAAAAACTACCGCGTGTAGGAAAATAATCAATAAGGGTACCTGGGCGAAAAACTTGAATAACGTTATCTTTTTTCTCAACTTTTGGTGCATATACCATGGTTCTAAAATGATTAGCTACATAGACCATTCCACTTTCTTTTGCGTATACAGGTTCACTAGTAACTTCTTGAAAGCTTGTTTCTAGCCCCAGCGCATTTGCATAACTTTGTGTAAGAACCGCTAAACTAATACAGTTGCCGTGTGCGCGAGTCAGAGTTTGCGAAGAAGTTAATGTGTCACCATGATAACTAAAATCGCTAAGTTGATTTTCTAAATAGTTGTAAATAATACGATCGGTTCTAACACCATTTAGTTGCTGCTGGTCGGCATAAGCTAAAAAGCGTTTTTTTTCGGCGTTTGGCAATTCAAAAATACTCAACTCGCTGGGAGTGTCTATTTGTTTAAAGCGGGTGTGATTAATAAGCGCAGTAAGCTGGGGTTGCTCAACTGTAGGCGTTGTTGGAGTGCTTTTACATGCACTTAAAAATACCAAAAATAATGTAACTAATACTATAGATTTCATAAGCCACCTCAATGTGATTTTTAACATTACATTGAGGTGACTTTTTAATCAAGAAGTTATTATACGTTGTTTATTATGACGATTTTTTTGCGATTGTTTTTTACGTTTGCGGCGTGTAAACCATAAGTAAAAGCCAGTAGCACTTAGCCATAGTGGGCTTAGCCCTATAACACTCCACAGTATTTTACTTATTAGGCCAGCAAAATAACCAAAATGAAGCTTACGAAAGCTGTCTAGCACTTTCCAGCCAAGACCTACTTGGCGTATATCCCAATTGGCAATATGCTCACCAGTGATTTTGTTATACGAAACGGTATTAGCGTATTCACTTGCCAGTGGGTTATTAGAATTTACTTCACCAAATACAGTAATGTTGTCATCAGGCTCTAATGGCATAACCAAGTAAGTGCTGTTGAACGTGGCTATTTGTCGCTTGCTGTCATCTAAAATATCTTGGAAGGAAACATTTTTGCTATACAGGTTTTTGGTTAGGGCATGATGTTCTTCTTCAGCGTGTTCAAGTACTTCGTGATACCAAACGGCACCATTAAAATATCCACCGGTTATAGCTAAAACAATTAAAATAGGTGAGCCAATAACACCAGTCATTTTATGAATATCACTTAATACGATTTGTAATGTTGCGCGCCAACGCACGGTAAATAGGCGTTGCCAAAACTTTCGGTAAATAATGAGGCCGGTTATTCCAAGCACCAATAAAAATAAAGCAAAAAAGAACCCCAAAACGGTGCCTGTTTGGCCTGGTAAGCTTTTTAAATCATTGAGTAAAAAGGTGTAATGGAGTTCTAAAAACCAATCTGTAAAATAATGGCTCGTTCCCACGGGAGTTGACAAAATATCACCAGTATATTGATTTAAATGAAATTTATACCAAACTTGCGACTCGCGCTCGATTAAGTAAACCCGATCAGCAGTATCGTCGTTAAAAATTTCCCAGCTACCAATGACATACTCAGGGTAAGCGTTCTGAGTGATGGAAATTAACTCATCCATATTCAAACGTTCAGGTTGAGTGCTAATCACAAAATGACTTTCGGGCATAAGTAAGCCATCTATCTCGCTTTTAAATACAAGCACACTGCCAGTAATACTTATTACAATTAATGGAATAATTGCAATGAGAGCAATCCAGCTATGAATTTTGAAAAGTGTTTTTCTCATGGGTTATCGTTATCTAATTCACCTATATACAAATGATATCAATTGTTATTTGTATTTAATAGTAATTGAGTAAGTATTCGGGAAATTAATAAACTGTGCACATTACATAACATATTTTGTAAATATAAGTTTCCAGTTCCTTGAAAGGGTTTTTGCTGTTTAGTTGAGTTAAATTAACTTCACTCTACAATGCCGCGCTCACAGTAAAAGCCTTTTAAAACATATGTTTAATAAATGTTTTTATTAAGTAATTAAAGTAACCGTTATGTAACAGCGAGGTTGTTTTGGCGCACTATTTGCCTATTTTGTCTTCATTTATTTTACTTTTTAGCTTTTTACCATTGCTAAATAAAATTAGAAAAAACAGAAGTGTTTCTGGTTTATCTTTGCTGATGATGACATTTGGAGTCGCACAGAGTCTCTATTTCATAACGTATAACATTTATTTTGAGCGATACTTTATTGCTTTACCTTTTTTTGTAACAGGCGTATTAAGCGGCTTGATCTTGTACTTTTTTGCCCGTTACAACGCCGCAAAGCAAGAACGGCTTCAGTTAGTGCTTATGCTTGGCTTTTCGCTTATGCCGTTTTCGCTGTTATTAAGTCCAAACTTTGATACCGCATGGGTGCTCAACGCACTTACCTATGTAGGATTGGTGATGAGCTCAGTGCGCGTAATGCCACAAACCTACAAAACGCTGCGCACAGGTGATGTAAGTAATTTAAGTGCTTGTTATTTTAGTTTGCAGTTCATAGCGGGCATTTGTGGCTTAGTTGTTGAGTTAACAAATACCACACCAAGTACTTCACACTTACTTATGTTTATCATGTTGTTGCTGACTAATGCCGTGCAGTTTGGTTGTATGCAATATTATAAAATGCGACCGATAATGGCTTAATGTTTTCATTTATATTTAGGTAAATATATGGCATGTTACTTTATCGTTATTCAAAGGATAGAGTATGAATTGGGAGCAATTTGGCTATTTGTGCCGAATAAATAGTTCAGCACAGTTAAACAAAAGCGATAAGCTAAGGTTAAGTGAAAAGGCGAGCCTAAGCATATATCAAGGCAATAACGACGATAGTGAACTTGCAAAAGCGCTAGTTGCAGGTGTTGTGTCGCAAGACCAAGCAGCCGCACAAAAAAGTGCAACTTATTACCAGTGCTTACCCAAATTAATCAACGATTTTAAATTTGAGCATAAAGGCTGGCTTGTTTATTTGACGTTTGTTTTTGCGTTTTTTTGTTTATCCTCTCTTCTTTACCAACTTTTTGTTGTCCCTGCATTTATAGACATGTACAGCATGGATCAACAACATGATCACAATATCTTTGATAGCTATTTTCGCTATTGGTATGTTCCGATCATATTATTATTTTTGCTGCTTAGCTTTATACTTAGCGTAATTTTAAAGCTCAAAAACGCCAGTATATTAAGTGAGTTAAAGCCGTTTTCAGGCTTGTTTAAAGTGTTTTTCCCACGAAAACTAGTCAAAAACTACGAAACACTAACTGCTATTTTATTCTTTCCATTAAGCTCAGTAAATTCAGGTGTTACAACCACAGAAACAAAGCATTTATATGAGTGTGAAGCACTGGGGTTAAATGCTCAAAATGAGTTTGAAGTACTGTTACAGCAGCAGTTAAAACAGTTTAATCAGCGCGCAAAATACTTTATTAATAAACTTATAATCGTTTATGGTGCAGTGATTGTTGTCTCTATTTATTTGTTCGTATCAGCGGCCTATAAACCACTATTTATGTTTGGAGAAGTATTATGAAAGCAAAAGGATTTACACTCATAGAGTTAATGGTGGTTGTATCAATTATTGGTATTTTGGCCGCTGTAGCATTGCCTCAATACAGTAAATACATGCAAAAGGCAGAGCTTGTTGATCCCCTTGCTATGGCTGCTGCAATAAGAGAAGACGTAACAGTGTATTACCTCGAGAATAAACGTTTTCCTAATAATAATGAAGAAGCGGGTGTGCCTGCTAGTCAATACTTAATAGGGAATAGAGTAACGGGAATTACTATTAAAAACGGTGCCATACATATTGCTTTAGGTAACAAAGCATCTCGGCCTTTACAAAATACCACATTAACGTTTAGACCAGCAGTTGTTGAGGGCAGCCCCTCTAGCCCAATTTCTTGGTTATGCGGCTTTGATCAGCCAGTCACAGGTATGAAAGCGATTGGTGAAAATAAAACCTCAGTGCCAAAAGATTTATTACCCTCGGCGTGTATTTAAAATACTAGGGAAGCTAATGCAATTAACTATTCACCAAATTGATGCGTTTACACACGCTTTATTTAAAGGCAATTATGCAGCTGTTATCCCACTTGAGTCGTGGTTGGATGATGACCTAATGCTAAACATAGGCGCTGAAAACAACGTATCTGAAACTGCGTTTACCTGTAGGCAAACCGATGGGCGTTTTGCTATTCGTTGGTTTTCACCTTTAATGGAAATAGACTTTTGTGGCCATGCCACTTTGGCTGCTGCGTATGTATTATGTGAAGAACATAATGTATCGCAAATTCGCTTTATCGCTGATGCAGTGGGTGAGCTTATTGTTATTAAAAACAATGATGGCAGCTTCGCCATGACATTCCCTAAACAAGCACCTGTAGAGGTTAAAAACCCGCCACAGGCACTGTTAAATGGGCTGTCTATACAACCTATTGAGGTACTTAAAAATCGTCAAGCTTACTTTGCTGTTTATGAATCGGCTAAGCAAGTAAAGAGCTTAAATACCGACTCGGCACTCTTAAAAACGCTAGCGCCACACGATGTAGTTGCCACTGCGCCTAGTGATGAATACGATTTTGTTTCTCGTTATTTTTGGCCTGCCAGCGGTGGCGATGAAGATTATGTCACGGGCTCTATTCATACAGGGCTTGCTCCATATTGGGCAAAACTGTTAGAGAAGACACAATTAACTGCCTATCAGGCATCTAGCCGAGGTGGTCATATACAGTGCGATGTTGGGGAGTCAACGGTAACTTTAACAGGCCATGCTGTTAGGTATTTAAAAGGCACAATTTACCTTTAATGGTGATAGGAATTAAGTTTATAAAAAAGGCCACAATCAATGTGGCCTTTTTTTGTTACAACTATTTACGCTTCTAGTGCTTTTGCAATTAAGCGATCAATATACTTTTTATGGGCTTTGGCTGCAGTATCTGCGCCCCATGACAGGCTTGTATCCGCTATTTCGGTTAACTGATAAAGCGCGGCTGTTTTAGCGAGGTTATCGAATTTGCTTGGTTTGCCTAAACCTGCAATTGCAATCAGTTGGTTTACATATTCAATTTGTAAATTGTGACTGATTGAGCTGGCCTCTGCGTCTTTAACAAAAATACTTGCGGTTAAATCCCCCATAAATTGATTTAAGCTATATTCGTTTCCGTATAAAGCGGTATCTGAAATACGCAGTAAAACGGCTGGGTGCAATAGTTGTGCAAGCACAGACTTTTGCATGCCCAAAATCATTTTGTGAGGTTTAGGGTCTTCATTTTTACCATAGTGATTAAACCCGCGGCGCTGTTGCTGCATGAAGTTATAAAGCGGTTGCATGCTTTGTAACACATCAGGTGCAAACACGTACTCGGCTAGAATTTCCATAGCTTGAGTTTGTTTTTCAATCGGCACCGGGGTGAAAGGTTTGTCGGCGTTTGCATCACCTACAACGGCACGCTCTACATAAACCCCACCAATTTGGCGAGATACAATACCTGCCTGCGATCTGTACTGACCAAATAAGCTATTAGCTGAGGTAACAAGTTGCTGGTAAGAGTCGCCTTCAACAGTGGCTTTATCTTTAAGCTCAGTAAACAGTTTATTAATAAGTGCCATGCGGTCTGCACCATACGCTGCTGGGTTTGATGATAAATCGCCAATCATTACGCGGGGATCGATATGACGGCCCGGCGCGCGCATATCGTCTGCATCGTTACCAAACGCTAAAGCATGCTCACTAGAACGCGCAAGAATTTTACTAAGGCGAGCTTGCTCGGCAGATGCATCAGCCAGCGCTACGCTGTATCCGTAGTTAATAGCCCAGTCGTCGTATGGGCCTGGTTTAGTTTGAAAAATATCCCCTTGCTGCATGCCAATTGGTGCAATATTGGCCGGTGCATAGTCCATTACTGAGCCTGTTACGATACCTTGGGTTTTACTCTTATCGTGCACTTCTTTCTCATTCCACAAAATAGATGATTTCATGTTGTGGTTAAGGCCCAATGTATGACCTACTTCATGCAGAATAAGCTGTGTTAATCCTTGGCGTATCATTTCGTTTTCTTCAATGCTATCGCCAGCAGCTAAGCCTTTTGCAAGCATAAGGTTTTGTTGAATTTCATGACCTAATGAGCAGTTTAATTCACCAGTATGTGTACTATTGCTGTGGCTCATAGCGCCTTGTGTATAAAGGGTGTCGTAAATCCAGCGATTTTTCATAAATACAAACTCAAGCATAATGTCTGAGCCCAGTATTTCGCCTGTTAGCGGGTTGGCAAGTGCAGGCCCGTAGCCACCAAATGGTGGTTTAGGCGATGAGGTCCAACGCAGTACATTGTAATTAATGTCGCCAGCATCCCAGTCGGCATCATCAGGTTGTATTTTTACTTCTAAAGCATTTTTAAAGCCTGCTTTTTCAAAAGAGCTGTTCCATGCAAGTACAGCGTCTTTAATTGTGTCACGCCACTCTATTGGCGTGGTGTTTTCTATCCACCATGTAATTGGTTTTACAGGCTCTGAAAGTGCAGCGCTTGGGTCTTTCTTTTGTAAATCCCAGCGCTTAATTACATCTTCGTAAGGCGTCCAATCAGTTGACGTCATTTGATCAAATTGGTTTGTGAAATAACCAATGCGCGCATCGTCTAAACGAGGCTGGTAGTTGTTTTGTGGGAGTGCTACAAATGAATGCTGAACCTTCACAGAAACACTACGCGGGTCACTTACTGCGCCAGAGCCACGAACGGTTGGACTTGCATTGGTAAATACGTAATCTACGACAACGTCTAAATTATTAGGGTAAGGACGCTGTTTAATAATGCGCGATTTTTTGCTGTCTAGCTTGCCTACTTTAAAACGTTTTTTCGCATTTTTATCTGCGGGATTTATAGTAGGAGATACTTTATGAAGTGCTTCACTTAAAAATAACTTATTGACGTTAAATGCAATTTTACCGTCTTCTTCTTTTTCTATTTTAATACTCGCAAGTACGGCTTCACTAATGTTTGCATTGCTGGCTTTTGAAATGGCACTGTTTTCGTCAAATTTATAACGAGGTGTTTTACTTATAATGTCGATACGGTCGAAGTACTTTCTAAACTCAATGAGTTTGGTTTCACGGTACGATCCACGAAAGTGACCTGCATCAGTGACCCCATCAACAGTATGAGCAAAATAAACGAAAGGAGTATCAAGCTGCGATTCGTTAATGACCATTAAGTGCTTACCCGTTTTTTCGTCCTGATAAAGGTTAAATATACCGGCAAATTCGGTTTGTCCTTTGATCATTTCACTTAATGTTTTTGGTTTTTTTTCGTCTTTTTTGTCATCGGCAAAAGCATGGCCGCTTAGGGCAATACTGAGCGCAAGAGTTAGGGTGGTTAATTTCATAATGTCATCTTTTCGTTTGTTAATTTATTTTTACTGTACGTAATTTCAATTTGTTTCGTACAACAAATCGATGAAATAATACCTTTTTTATTTAATGTATTGATTTTAAATAGTAAAAGTTTGTAACAAAATATAATTTTATGGCTATATAATCTAATTTATAATTAAACGAGTAATTGCGAGAAGTATAATTAATGCACATTTGTAACAGTTGCTTACAAATGTCACGTAATTGTTTAATTAAGCTCTGTTATTATGGCGTTAATAGATATTTGGGGTAATTAGGATATGCAAACAAATTCACTTAGATGGGTTTTTCCATTTGTTGCGCTTGCTATAGGAGTTGTTGGTTTTAAAGCAATAAACGCTCTTGCAAATGAACAAGAAAAAAAAGCGTTAGTTGATACGCGACCTACTGTTCAAGTTGAGCCGGTTTCGGCTAACGACCATCAGGTTGTAATTAACAGCTATGGCGAAGTAAAGCCGCTGGAAAATACACAACTGTCTGCACAGGTATCGGGAGAGGTACTGAGTTGGCATCCGAGCTTTGTTGCCGGTGGGGTTGTAGCACGTGGTGAAACCTTATTTTCGATTGAAAAAGATAACTACGAAGCTGCAGTGCTCGTGGCTGAAGCTGAACTTGCTCGTGCCCAAGCGGGTTTAATTGAAGAACAAGCGCAAGCAAAAGTAGCTGAAGACGAAGCAAAACGCTTTCCAAGTAAAGCGCGTACTGATTTATTTTTACGCAAGCCTCAAGTACTTAGTGCGCAAGCAAATGTTAAATCAGCGCAAGCAGCATTAAAACGTGCGCAGCGAGATTTAGAAAACTGTGATGTTAAAGCACCTTACGATGCACTTATTGTGAGCCGTAATGTAGGTGTGGGCCAATACGTGACAATGGGCTCGCAAGTCGCTGAGCTAAACAATATAGAAACTGCTGAAGTAATTATTCCTATTGCAGGCTTTGATAGTGTGTTTTTGCCTGAGCGTATTAAAGGGATTACCGCAACAGTTATTCAAAAAGGCCTTAATAGCTTTACTCGTGAAGGCGTTATTGACCGCGATTTAGGTATTGTAGATAACGCAACACGTATGAGCAGTTTAGTGGTGCGAATTGAAGACCCATATGGCCTTAAAAATAAGCAGCCAGCAATTAAATTTGGCAGTTACGTACAGGTTAATTTTGCTGGTACAACATTAAATAATATCTACCGTTTACCTCAAGCGCTTGTTAACAACCAAACCGTTTGGGTGGTAGGCGAAAACCAAACCCTTGAACCAAGAAAGGTAACGGTAATACGAGAAGAAGGCGAGTACTTCTATATTAGTAGTGGCCTAAAAGCTGACGATAAGCTGGTGGTTACGTTACCAGAATACCCTCAAAAGGGAATGGAAGTTAAAATAGCAGGTGCCCAACCGGCACCTGAAAGCTCTGATGTGAGCACCTCAAATACGCAACAGCTTTAAGGTGTAATAACAATGAGTGAATCAACACAAACAAAACAAACAGGGTTAATAGCTTATTTTGCTAATAACTCGGTTGCTGCAAACTTAATGATGTTGTTTATTATCGTAATGGGTTTTTTAAGCTACAAAACGATTCAGCGACAAATGTTTCCTAATATAGAAATTAACTATATTAACGTAAACGCTAATTACCCAGGCGCCTCTCCTCAGGAAATTGAAGAAAGTATTCTTATAAAAATTGAAGAATCACTTAAAGATATCACCGAAATAAAAAAAGGCGTGTATCGCGCATTTAGAAACGGCGGCTCTGCAAGGCTTGAAATTCATACAGACGCAGAACTCACCGATGTGCTTGATAAAGTAAAATTGCGTGTTGACGGTATTGCTACTTTTCCAGCTGGGATGGAACCGGTCACCATAAGTCAGATTGAATTTAGACAAGATGTAATAGGCATGACACTGGTTGCAGACTTGCCTTTATTTGAGCTTAAGCCGATAGCAAATAATATTGAAGATGAATTGCTGCAATTATCTAATGTATCGCTTGTGGTCAATGATGTACCGCTTGATGAAATAGCGATTGAAATCGACCCAGATACATTACGCCAGTACAACTTAACAATTTCAGATGTTATGAATGCCGTGCGTCGTTACTCAGCTAACTTTTCGGCAGGTCAGTTAAAAACTGATGCGGGCGTTATATCAGTTCGTGTTGAAAACCAATTTTATTCAGGCGAAGAATTTAGACAAATTCCGGTAAAAATTGGCGAGTATGGTGCCAAAGTTTTACTGCAAGATATTGCCACAATTAAAGATCAATTTACTGAAGGTGAACGTTATTTTAAGTTTAATGGTGAAAATGCCGTTTATTTATCAGTAAAAGCAACGCAATCACAAAATATTATTCCGGTAGCTGAATCGGTTAAAGCGTATATTGATAAAAAGAATAAAGAGCTCCCACCGGGTGTGCGTATAGAGCCTTTAATGGATATGACGTACTACCTAAATGCTCGCTTAGATATGATGAAATTAAACCTTCTTCAAGGTGCGATTTTAGTCGCAATTATGTTGTCGTTATTCTTACGCTTTAAGTTGGCATTGTGGGTAATGATAGGTTTACCAGTGTGCTTTTTAGGCGCGATGATGGTGATGCCACTATTTGGTATTAGCATAAATATCGTTTCGTTATTTGCGTTTATCATGGTGCTAGGGATTGTGGTGGATGACGCCATAGTTATAGGTGAAGCCGCATACAGTGAGGTTGAAAAAAGTGGCGGCGGTGTCGATAACGTTGTACGAGGTGCAAAGCGTGTAGCGACCCCAGCGACATTTGGTGTACTTACTACCATTGCTGTATTTGCGCCGTTTACGCTTTCGAGCGGCCCTGAAAGTGCCTTTTTTTACGGTATTGCTGTTGTTGTAATGCTATGTTTGGTATTTAGCTTAATTGAATCGAAGCTCATACTACCTGCGCATATTGCACATACACATTTTACTCCTATTAAAAAAGGTGGCTGGCGAGATAGATTTAATACCCGCTTTTTTGGTTTTGTAAACGGCCCATATAAACGTTTTGTTTCCAAGTGTGTTGAATGGCGTTGGACTGTTTTATTTAGTTTTATTGCTTTATTAGTCGTGACTTTTGCATTAATTGCTTCAAATCAGGTGCGCACTATTCCTTCACCTAAAGTACCGCATGATTTCCCACAAATTAATATTGAAATGAATGACAACGTATCCGACATTCAAACTATTAATGCTATTCGTGAAATAGAAGCGATGGTGCTTGAGGTAGATAAAGAAACAGAGCGTCAAACAGGTCAAAAAATTATCCGCGATTTACTCGTGTTTAACCAAGGCCGCACAGAGGCGCAATTATTAGCCCCATTAGTTGATGAAGACTTACGTCCTTACGATGCGTTTGAATTATCGCGCCGTTGGCGTGAAGCCATGCCTAATATTGCAGGTGTTAAATCGTTAACTATTCAAGACGACGTAGGCGGCGGTGGCGGCAACGGTGGTGGCGAGTTTGGTTACCTTCTATTTGGGTCTGATATCGATACATTAAACGAAGCTGGGCGTCGTTTTATTCAATTACTTCAGCAGCAAGAAGGCTTGTTTGATATAAGTTCAACCATAGATCCAGCAAGTAAAGAAGTGCAAATGAGTTTAAAACCCGTTGCCTTTGATTTGGGGTTAGACTTAGCCAGTATTGCTAATCAAGTAGGTGCCAGTTTTTATGGTGGCGAAGCACAACGCGTAATTAGAAATGGTGAAGAAGTCCGTGTAATGGTTCGTTACCCTAAACTTACACGCGAAGCATTTTCATCACTTAAACATACAGTGGTGACTACACCAACAGGGCGCGAAGTGTTATTGGGTGATGTGGTTGAGCTAACCGAAACTCCCGGTATTAGCTACATTCGCCGTGAAGGTGGCTATCGAACTGTTTATGTGTACGGCAGTATTGATGAAGAGCAAATTGAGCCGGGCGAAGTGGTTAAACAGGTAAAAGAAAACCTATTACCACAGCTTAAAGAAGAATACCCAAGCGTTAAATCAGAACTTGGTGGTGCTATTGAGGAGCAACAGGCGCAAGCCAATGAGCAAAAGTTGTTTTTTATTGGAGGCATGATACTAGTTTACATACTGCTTGCTGTACCACTAAAAAGCTATTCACAACCGCTTATTGTAATGTCGGTTATTCCGTTTAGCTTAACGGGGGCTATTTGGGGGCACTACTGGTTTGATTTGGATATGAGCTTAATGTCTGGCTTTGGTCTTATTGCTGCAGCGGGCGTTGTAATTAATGACTCCTTGGTTATGACCGACTATGTAAACCAGGTACGTAAGCAAGGCGTTAGCGTTAAAAATGCTGTAATTGAAGCCGGCTGTGCGCGTTTTAGAGCAATATTACTCACCTCAATCACTACGTTTGCTGGTGTGTTGCCTATTATGTTTGAAACCAGCCTACAGGCTAAGTTTGTAATACCTATGGCAGTTGCGCTGGGATTTGCAGTTATGTTTGCAACCTTAATTACGCTTATTCTTGTACCTTGTTTGTACATTATATTAGGTGATATTGGGGCATTATTTAAAAACACTTACCGACGTATTTTTAAACGAAGAAGTGTAGAAGTGTCTGTTGATAGCTAATTTTTGCTAAACAATAAAAAAGGACTGGGTGTTAACACTCAGTCCTTTTTTATTTTTATTATGTTTTTAATTAGTCTTTAAATTGCTTGTGGCAATCTTTACAACCTTTCGCCCAAGCACCAAAGGCTTTACCAATAACCGCTTTGTCGCCAGATTGGGCAGCTAGAGCAAGTTTGTCTGCGTTTGCGGCAAACGCATTGGCTTTTTCAACAAATACCGTATTTTCAGACCAAACAGCAGCTAGTGCCGATGTATCGCCTTTGTCTGTTCCTGCGTAAAACGCTTCCCAAGGCATTTTTGAAAGCGCTGCTGCGTTATTTGCACGCATTTTGAATTGTTCTGCATCAAATGGAACCTTGCCCTTAAGCATTGCGCCCATATCACCAATTTGAACTGATAGCATAGAAAAAGCACTTTGACGGTATTCAATCGCGTCGCTTGCCTCTTTAAACGCAGAGTTTGCAGATACACTTAGCGCGCATGTTGTTAGTAATGCACTCGCTAGAATCTTTTTAAGTTTCATATTATTGCCCCTGTTAACTATTTTTTGACTATTGCTTTGTATCTTAGCTATTGGTTTTATTCAAGCTAATACAGAAAAATTAACTAAAAGTTAATCGTTCATATCAATATCAGCAAATATCATCCCTCGTCGCATACTGCGAGTTGCTAAGAAAACCTCACCTAATAACGACATAAACGCACATATTAACAACGCCATAGCGGCCACAAAACAGCTGGCGATAGTAACGCCTAAGTTTATTGATTGAATGTGAGATAAAAATAATAGCATAACCACTGCGCATACAAGCAAAGCGCTCAAAACACTTAAACTAAATGCTATGTGTATACAACGGGAGCGTTTCAATAGAGCGCGAAGTTCTGTTGCGAGTGATTTATTAAAATCTTCATCGGTGCTTACTTTTAGTTTGCGCTCCAATTGCCTCGCACGGTCTGTAATACGAGCCAAGCGGTTTGATAAAACGCCAAGTGTAGCTGCAATACCGGTTATTAAAAACACTGGTGCAACAGCTGTTTGTATTACTTTAGCCATAGTTAAAATGTTGATCACATCATTATTCATAAAGTACCTAGTTATTATGCAGTTTTTGTTTACAAATATTCACAAAAGTGAAATGTGGTTTTATTTATTTATATCAGTTGCTTGGTGCTTGTTTGATTGTTTTTTTTATGTGCTTAATGCTTATTTGTAACCAAAGTGTTGCTTGGTGGGGGATGAACGTTTTATATTCGTCCATACATTGTAATTTGCTTTATTAATGTGACTACAATAATACATAAAATATCCTAGGGGAACTCATGAGTAACAATATAATAAAAAAGACAGCGATAGCGACGGCTGTTTCTAGCGCATTTGTGGCAACACTTGCAAGTGCCGCTGAATTACCAAAAGCAAATATTAACTACAAGCAAGTAGAACAAGTAGTTGAAGTTGCAGCAGACAAAAAAGAGCCTTCAGCTCATATGATCGTTCTTAAAGCAACAACATCTGTGGATGCAGTATCAGCTGGAACTTATCAGGCTTCAAGTAGCCGTGAAATAACAGCTCAGGTTGAGCAGCTTCAAGACATAATGACTGCAGAGTTGAGTAACTTAGATTTTGATGCAAAAGTAATTGGCAAAACAAAGATTCTTGCTCCAACGTTAATAGTTCAAGCAACACCTGAAGCTTTAAAGCAGATTGCAAAAGATGATCGCGTTGCAAAAGTATTACCAATGTTTGACCGTGAACTTCACGTTGCAGCAAGCTCTGATTATATTAACGCTAAACCATTAATTACTGATGGTATTGTAAGTGGTAAAGGTCAGCGCGTTGCAGTACTAGATACAGGTATTGATTATACTCACGTAGCATTTGGCGGTGCGGGTACTGTTGAAGCATACCTAGCGGCACAAGAAGACCCTACAACAGTTACATGGCCGCAAGGCATTGTACAAGGTGGCTATGACTTTATTCGTGATGATGCAGATCCAATTGAAAATGATGCTGCAAATTCACCGTCAACAGGTAATCCAACAAATCATGGTACATCATCTGCAAACTCTGTAAACGGTATTGCACCAGAGGTTGAGCTATATGCATATTCTGTATGTGGAGGTGGTTGTCCAAGTGCAGCACAAGCAGCTGCATTAGAGGCTGCAATGGATCCTAACGGTGATGGCGATATTTCAGATCGTGTTGACGTGATGAACATGTCTCTTGGTGGTGAATTTGGTGATACTTACACTGGTGGTGGTACACAATACCTAGTTCAACGTGCTGTTGAATTAGGGGTTAACATGGTAATTTCTGCCGGTAACGATGGTGATAACCCATTCCGTGTTGGTGGCCCAAGTACAACTCCTAATGCCTTATCTGTTGGTGCAATGACACATCCAACAACAGAAGTTGGTATTGCAAGTGGAACAGTTGCAGGCGTTGAAGGCGATATTCAAGCGTCAGGTTTTGGCCCACAAGATGGCTTTACCCTATCAGGTGCTGATATTGATTTAGTATACCCTACAGCAAATCAAAACGGCTGTGACGCTTTTGCAGACGATGTTGACTTTACAGGTAAAGCGGTACTAATAGATCGTGGTGCCTGTGCATTTACACAAAAAGTACTAAACGCACAAGCTAAAGGTGCAGAGTTTGTATTTATTGCAAATAACATTGACGATGGCACACCAGCCCCAATGGGTGGTTTTGATGCTGACGTAACTATTAAAAACGTCGGAATTAATTTTGCAGCGGGTGCTGCACTGAAAGCACAGCTAGAAGCTGGCGGCCCTGCAACATTTGATATTAGTGTTGAGATTAAAACGACTGCGGGTGCTGTGGCAACATTCTCTTCACGTGGCCCTTCTATGGATGGTTTACTTAAACCAGAAATTACAGCGCCAGGTACGAGCATTGTCGTAGCAGCAACAGGAACTCAAACAGGTACTAACCCTGTGTCAGGTACCTCGTTCTCAGGTCCAATTACAGCCGGTGCGGTTGCAATGATCCGTGAGGCTCACCCAAACCGTAATGCGTTTGAAATTAAAGCCACTATTATGAACGCGGCAAACCTTGAAGTTACTAACGAGCCATTGGCTATCAATCCTGATTCAGAGCTGGCACCTATTAGTATGATTGGTGCTGGTTTAGTTGATGTGACTAAAGCTGTGAACTTACCTGTTGCAGCATGGGTACATAATGCTGAGTTTGATACAAAACAAGCTGCCCTTTCTTATGGTTTAGTGAGCCTTGCAGAAGCCGGTTCTATCACTAAAACGGTCACTGTTAAAAACTTCTCTGCTGAAGCGAAAACATATAACCTTCGTACTGAAGCACGTTACGAAAGCGACGAAAAAACTGAAGCTGTTAGCTGGGATTTCCCAGAATCAGTAACAATTCCAGCTGGGCAAGCAGTAAACTTTGATATCACAATGATGGTTGACCCAAGTAAACTGCCTGCATGGGAATTAGAGAATCCATTTAGTGCTGATGATATTGCTGCTCGCAGTGCTGCACTAACATCGATTGAGTTTGATGGTGCGTTAGTATTTGATGATGCGTCAACAGATACAACTCACGATTTACACGTTGTGTATCATGCAATGCCGAAAGCAGCGACAGAGCTAAGTTATACTGCCGAGCTAATTGACAATAAAGTTGCACTAGTACTTGAAAATACGGGTCAGACTGAAATCACTCCTCAAGCCGAAAGCATCATTGCAGTAGGCACAGAGAAAACAATGGAAGAGGCTGAGTATAATATTCTGTCGAGCACATTCTCTGCATTTGGTGCAGACTTCTGTGATTCAGGTATTTACATCACTTCATCAATTCAATTACGTGACCCGCTAACGCACACTTTCCAGGCTGGTTACAGAGTTGAAATTGATACAGATAATGATGGTGTTGCTGATCAGTTCTTACAAAACTTAAATGACCGTGGCCGTACAACGGCTTCACCAGGCCGTAGCCGTACATTAATTGGTACTACTGACGGTGCTGGTAATGATGGTTGGGCATGGGGTACACCACTTCTTCATTCAGCAGGTGAGGATACAATCACATTTACTGGTTGTTCTGAGCTAATGAACATTGATGGGTCGTTACTTGGTCAGCCAATGAACTTTAGAGTATCTGTGGGCTACCCAAGCTACCAGTCAGGTGTTTTCTCTGAGACAGACAGTGTAACTGGCTCAGTGGTATTTGGTGTTCAGCCTGAAGTTCAAATGACTTCGCTTGAAACTGGCGAAGCTGTTGCATCACTTTTACCTGGCGAAAAAGCAATGGTATCTGCAAGTGGCCCATTTGTTTTATCTCAAGGTGCTGGCACTAACATTATTAAAGCAATGACAAGTGAAGAGCTTACATTACCAGCTATTGAGGCGCCTATCTTAGTGGGTGGTGAATTCTCAGTTTCTGAAGATGCGGCTGATGGTACAGTAGTTGGCGCGCTTACAATTGAAGAAGCCGAGTTTGATTTAGCGGTTTCTGAGTACTACGTTCAATCAAACACAAATATTGGGTTAGGTGTTGATGAGCAAGGTCAAATTGTTGTTGTTGATACTGCTATGTTAGCAGGTAATACAGTTGTTGAGATGGAAGTTGTTGCGATTGATATCCGCGGTAATGTATCAGAGCCTGCAATGATTTCTGTTACAGTTGATGAGTTTGTAGCGCCTGTTACAACCGTGACACCTGAAACAGTTAAGAAAAGCTCAGGCTCACTAGCTTGGTTAACACTTTTAGTTGCACCGTTCGCATTCATGCGTCGTCGTAAGCAAAAGTAAGCTTAAAACCATTTGAGTACTAAATAAAGGGAGCTTCGGCTCCCTTTTTACATAGCTTCACAAACTAAATCACAAAAGGTATTAATTTTAGGTATATTTAGGTAACAAAAATAATAAGGACTTTGCCTGATGACACGTACTCCCTTTGCACTTGCTGCACTCTCGCTTGCTATTTTAAGCGGGTGTAATAAAGCCCCCGAAGAAACTCAAAAAAATACGGTTCAAGTTGAGTCAGCTCAAGCTGTAACAGCGGTTGCACCAATTGCTAAAAAAGTACCCCATGAAATGACCATTCATGGCGATACACGTATCGATAATTACTACTGGCTCAGAGATGACGAGCGAAAAGCACCTGAGATCATTAACTACTTAGAAGCCGAAAATGCGTATTCTGACGCTATGCTTGCACATACTAAAAAATTGCAAAGTAGTTTATTTGAAGAGCTTAAAGGGCGAATCCAAAAAGATGATGACTCTGTTCCGGTAAAAGACGGCCAGTACTATTACTCGTCGCAAACTCGCGGCGATAATGAGTACACTACTTACTTGCGCAGTAGTGATTTTACAGGCACCGATCAGGAAGTTATTTTAGACGTAAATGAATTGGCTAAAGGTCATGACTATTTTGCGGTTAGTGGCCTAAATGTCAGCCCAAATGACAACTTAATGGCGTATGGTGAAGATACGGTAAGTCGCCGTGTTTACAACATAAAAATTAAGGATTTAAGCACTGGTAAATTATTAGACGACACGCTTGAAGGTACCAGTGGTTATGTTGTGTGGGCGAACGACAATAAAACAGTCTATTACATCAAAAAAGACGCGCAAACCTTACTCGGGTATCAGGTTTATCGTCATACGCTTGGTACACCACAAAGCGATGACGAGCTTGTTTACGAAGAAACAGACACAAGCTATTACACAGGTATGAGCAAGAGCAAAGACGGCTCAGAAATTTATATTTGGCATAGCAGTACTGATGCATCGGGTTTGTCAGTACTTAATGCAAATGATGTAAACGCTAAGCCTAAGCGCTTAATTGAACGTGAAGCCAACCTTGAATACAGCATTTCCAAATTAGGCAATACTTATTACATTGTTACTAATTCAAATGCCGTTAACTTTCAGCTTATGAAAGTAGATATTGATAAAGCCGGTGATAAAGCAAATTGGCAAAGCGTGATCCCTGCGCGCGAGGGTATTAAACTCGAAGGTGTTGAGTTGTTTGATGACTACTTAGTATACCAACAACGCGAAATGGGCCAATCAACACTGATTGCGCGTAATTTAACATCGGGCAAAGAGTTACCACTTAGCTTTAACGACAGTGCATATACAATTAATGCGTACGGTAATAATGAATTAGACAGCGATACGCTGCGTGTTTACTACACCAGTATGACGACGCCGGGTTCATCTTATGATGTTAATTTGGCCACTGGCGAAAAAACATTATTAAAACAACAAACAGTATTAGGTGACTTTAACGCAGACAACTATGCCTCAGAGCGTATTTTTGTAACAGCACGCGATGGCGTAGAAGTACCGGTGAGTTTGGTGTATCGAAAAGAGTTATTTAAAAAAGATGGCACTAACCCATTATTGCAATACGGCTATGGTTCGTATGGCGCAACAATGGATCCGAGCTTTTCTTCTGCACGATTAACGTTGCTTGACCGCGGTTTTGTATTTGCAATTGCCCATGTACGTGGTTCGCAAATGTTAGGTCGACCGTGGTACGAAGCAGGTAAGCTACTTACCAAAAAGAACACGTTTAACGACTTTGTAGATGTAACTAAGTCATTAGTTGAGCAAAAGTATGGTGCAAAAGACAGCATATTTGCACAAGGCGGCAGTGCGGGTGGACTATTAATGGGTGCAGTGGCAAACCAAGCCCCTGAGCTTTATAAAGGCATGGTTGCACAGGTTGCGTTTGTTGATGTGGTTACCACTATGCTGGATGAAACGATTCCGCTTACAACTAACGAGTATGGCGAGTGGGGTAACCCTAACGAGAAAGAATATTACGATTATATGTTGTCTTATTCACCGTACGATCAGGTCAGTAAGCAAGACTACCCTAATATGTTAGTTACTACAGGCTTACACGATTCACAAGTTCAATATTTTGAGCCAGCAAAATGGGTTGCTAAGCTGCGTGACTACAAAACAGATGATAATAAACTATTATTTAAAATAGATATGGAAGCCGGGCACGGCGGTGCTTCTGGGCGTTTTAAACGCTTAGAAGATGCCGCGTTAAATTATGCATTTATGCTTGATTTAGCGGGTATAAAAAAATAACAAACCCTAGGGGTTGTTGATTTAATTTGCAAAGGTCAGCGGTCCCACAATTCAACTAAGTAATGAGCTAAGGCGTAACGTTAAGTTACGCCTTTTTTTGTGGCAAATTAAAGCTAAACATAGTGCCTTTTCCTAGTTCACTTTGTACATTTATTTCACTGTCCATGAGTTTTAATAGCCCGCGGCAAATAGCAAGGCCCAAACCACCTTGTTGTCGGCCGGCTTTGTTAGAATTACTAGCTTGGTAATGAGGATCAAAAATGGCATTTAACTCTTCGTGTTTAATACCCACGCCGGTATCAGAAACCTGCACAAATAATTGATTGTTATCACCGCGTTTTACACGCACAGCAATACTGCCGTCACGCGGGGTATGCCTAATGGCGTTATCGATTAAGTTACTTAAAACACGCTCAAGTTTGGCTATGTCGGCAATGACAGGAAAGTCACAAATTTCTGGCTCAACCGATAAATTAATGCCTTTTTTCTCTACGGCCAAACTAAACTTAGCAATACAATCGTAAATAAGTTCACCTAGGTTAAATGTTTCTTTGTTAATACTTATTTCGCCATTTTCGAGGTGTGCGAGTTCAAAAATTTGCTCTATTAGTTGCTTAAGTTGACCACAGTTATTCAGTGATACTTGCAAGTACTCTTGCTGCTCTTGCGCACTTAGTTTGTCACCTGACTGATTTAACACCTCTAAAAAACCTTGTAACGAAGCCAGTGGCGTACGTAAGTCATGAGATAAGTGAGTAAGTAGCTCTTTGCGTTGTTTATCGCCTTGCTCTAGTGCTTTAAATTGCTCATTTATACGTGTGAGCATTGCTTGAATAGTTCGGCTTAAGCTATGGACTTCATTACTTTTTTGAGTTGAATAAATACTCAGTTTTGTGTCGTTTAGGCTGTAGTTTGCAGCCTCAATTTTGCTTACATCTTTTGCAAGGCGTTGAATAGGGTTTGTAAAAAATCGCAGTAAAATAAGCATCGCAATAAATAAAAAAACGAGTGCTGAGCCTAGCCATATGGCAGCCAATAATAACGAGTCGTTACTTTTTATATGATTAAGAGAGGTGTCGTATGCCTCACCACCAATAATCACATATAAATACCCTTGCAATGTGTTGTTATTAAAAACAGGCGCCACAGAAAATATTTTTTGTTGATCAGGGTTTCTTGGGTTGTCGCCATAAACCGGTGTAGCACTTGGGTTAGCTATAAGGTGCTTTAATGGCGTTAAATTAATATGTGTACGCTTCACTTTTCCGGGCTCTGCGGAGTAAGTTAATATTTTTCCGTTTTCGTCTACAAAGTAAAATTCAAAGGCGGGGCCGAGTAACATTAAGGTATGAAATAGGTTTTCAAGGGCTTCGTAATCGTATACGCCTTCTTTTATCAATGGGTTATCTTGTACTAAATGTTCAGCTAGCGCTAAATGTAAATTTTGTTCTCCATGGTGTTTAGAGTTGAGTTCTAGTTGTTTACTCCAGCTATAAACCAGCGCGCAAATAAAACAAAAAATTACGGCTAACGACACTGCTAATTTTTGGTACAAAGAAAGTCTCATAATAAAATCTTAATTAAGTTGGCTTGGATTGAGTTTGTATCCCACACCCCAAACGGTTTCTATAATAGGTGTCGATTGATGCAATTCAAGCTTTGCGCGCAACCGATTAATATGTGAATTAACAGTATGTTCGTAACCGCTATGTTGGTAGCCCCAGACTTTATCAAGTAGTTGTTGGCGACTAAATACATGGTTAGGGTGGCGTGCAAAATACACCAGCAAATCAAACTCGGTGGCAGTTAGGTTAATTGCCTGTTCGGCCAAGTACACTTGATGAGAGTCAAACTCAATGTTTAATGAGCCAACTTTAAGGGTTTGTTTAATTGCAACAGAGGGTTCATCGGTATTTTGGCTGGCGAGTAACTGTGCTCTGTGTCGAAGTTGGGTTTTTACTCTGGCCTGTAGTTCACGTGCAAAAAAGGGTTTACAAATATAGTCGTCTGCGCCCATTTCTAGGCCAATAACCCTATCCATGTCACTACTTAGTGCGGTGAGTAAAATAACGGAGGTAGTTGGATAGTGCTCTTTTATTTTACGACATAAACTTAATCCATCCATTTGCGGCAGGTTTATATCCAGTAAAATAAGCCCGTAGGGGTGCTTGGCAATTTTTTTTAGAGCCAGTTCAGCACTTATCACATGATCCACATGTAAATTTAGCGATGTAAGCTGTGTGGTAATTAATTTACCAATTTCTCTGTCGTCTTCAACTATGAGTAATTTTTCATGACGCATTGTTTATCCTCGTAAAAAAAAGGGGGCTTCCGTGCGCCCCTACTTCCCCATTACAAGCTGGTATATCAAGGTCAATACTGATAAACGAATTACTGAGTGCGGGTAATAACCACTTTTGCTAATGGATTATCAAACTTATGTTCAGGGCTAAGTACTGAACTAGATAAGCCATCTTCATTTGTAACTACACCTGGGTGTCTTGCTACAAAATTAACATCATCACGGGCTTCATTAAAACCTTCTCCGCCATCAGCAGGACCGGGTATCGTACCAGCTGCTTCTGTATTTGCTTCAGTACCTGCATCATAAGCAACAGTGGTGCGAATTAAAGAGTCACCCACGGCTAATGAAGATACGTCTAAAGCACTAAGACCGGTAAATCCATCATTTGTGTTCACCATCATAGTGGCAAGTGAAAGCTTGAGTGCTTCAAGTGAGTCTGTCGTTAGTGTAATCGTGGTATTTGCGCCAGGTCCAACAGGGCCTTCGCTTGATGCACTTGCAATGGCGTTTTCTAATGCAAGTAGTTGGCTGTTGTCGCCTCCTTCAGCCATTGTTTCTAATGCAACCGATGCAGGACTACCTATTTGCCAAAGTGTGCCTTCTGTATGTGCAATAATGGCAATAGGCGATAGTGGCTGCCCTGCAGTTAAATTACTGACGGTTACATCAAATGTATAGCTTACAGGCTCAGGAGTCGGTGGTGTGACAACTTGAACAGGATCGTTACTGTCGTTGTCGCCACAGGCTGCAAGTGAAGCTGCAAGTGCAACAACCACGATGCTTTTTTTAAAGTTATTTAAAGATACCATGATTACGCTCCTACTTAACCGTAACGGTTAGCTTAGCTACAGGGTTTAACCATCTGTGAACCGTGTTGCTTAAATCACTATTACCAGCGGTTAAGTCGTCGTCACCTAGTGTACCAGGGTGAATATGCACATTAATGTTGCTATCGGTGCTTGTTAAGCCTGCGCCACCTGTACCCGCATCACCACCTGGTGCTGCAGGAATACCTGGCGTACCAGGTGCTCCAGAACCTTCAACCACTAGCTCATTGTTTTGCTCAGTGCCCGCATCGTATGCATTTAAATAAACTGTGTAGGTACCTGCTTCGGTTGGTATTTTCCAGCTATCAAGGCCAACAAAGCCATCGTTTGTAGGTAGTAACATAGCGGTCACTGACAAGTAATCGTTACCGTCTGTCGTCATTAGTGTTGTCATGGTTGATGACGATGGCGCTAATAGACCTTCTGCTGGGTTTGCAGCCATATCGCTACCTGCTGCAGTGGCTTGTGCCATTAGCTCAGCAATGTTGCCACCTTCAGCCATTGTTTGTAATGCGGTAGAAGCTTCAGTTGCAACTTCAAAAAGCTTATCTTCACTGTTGTGTGCTGTGACTAGTAGCGGAGTGAAGTGAATGCCTTGGGTTAGGTTGGTTATTGTTAAGTCTAACTCTGCAGCCATGGTTGACTGGCTAGCTACCGCTAAAAGAGTTGCAAGTGTAAAAGTTGAAGCTTTCATTTTTTATTTCCTGTAAGTGATGATTCGAGATAAGTATTGAACAATCGTCTCCAGAAACTCTCACAAACTTATCACTTTTTTATCACAGGAATGTAGGTTGTGATTTTTGTAAATAAATACGCCAGAAAACTTATAGACCTGTGTATAATTAAACCGCATTATAAAAATTAAAGGATTGTGTTATGGAAGAAAATCAACAGGTTAAAGTAGTAAATAAAGATGAGCGCACATGGGCAATGTTGTGCCATTTAAGCGCGTTTGCTGGATTTATTGTGCCGTTTGGTTCAATCATAGGACCATTAATTATTTGGTTAATTAAAAAAGATGAAATGCAAATGGTCAATGAGCACGGTAAAAAAGCGCTTAATTTTCAGATAACGATGGCAATTGCCTATATTATTTGTTTTGCATTGATGTTTGTTGTGATCGGTGTAATTTTATTACCAATTGTGGCTATCTTTTCTTTTATTATGGTGGTTTTAGCGAGTATTAAAGCCAATGAAGGTAAAGAGTTTAATTATCCACTGAGTTTAAATTTGATAAAATAAGCGCTCAATTATTTATATAAACAGACCCTAGCCTAAGGCTGGGGTTTTACCTTTTCCCGCAAGGTTATTATGCTTTATCTAACGCTGTTTTTAAGCGCATTTATTTCAGCTACGCTATTGCCGAGTTCTTCAGAGGTGATCATGGTGGGAATGATCACACAAAGCCAAGTTAACCTTTGGCTTTTATGGTTGGTAGCAATACTAGGTAATGTATTGGGAAGCTGTGTTAACTACTGGTTAGGCACGCAAGTTTTACGTTTTAAACATAAAAAGTGGTTTCCGGTATCAGAACAAGGGCTTGAAAAGGCACAAAATCAGTTTAATAAATATGGCGTATACAGCCTATTGTTTGCATGGCTGCCTGTTGTTGGCGACCCATTAACAGTTATTGGCGGTATTTTTAAAGTGAGGTTTAGCGTGTTTTTACTTTTAGTAACACTTGGCAAAGGCGCACGCTATTTAGCGGTTATTGCCCTTGCCGTGGGAGTAGAAGCTCTTATTTAAGCTATAAGCACACTACTTTTTCCAATCAAGTGTTAACGATACAGAGTCAGCAAAGCGAAGCGCATGCGGTTTATCTACACGGGCTTTAGCATAATTTACACTCGGGTGTGAATGACAAACAGCAAGAATTTCAGCGACTAGCTTTTCTAGTAATAAAAAGTGTCCTTGCTCAACTAAACTAATCACCTCTTTGGTGATCACTTTATAGTTAAGTGCTTGGTCTACTTCATCGGTTTTACATGCGTTGTCGGCAGGGTAGTGAATCTCAAGGTTGATCACTACGTCTTGCTTTTTTTCACGTTCTTCAGGATTAAAACCAATAAATGTACGTAAGCGTAAGTTAGTAACATTAATAATTGCGTTGGCCATAGATTACCCTTTAATAAGCTGCAAAAATTCGTTGCGTGTTTTAGGGTCGCTTCTAAAGTTACCCAGCATTACCGATGTACGCATGCTTGAGTTTTGCTTTTCTACACCGCGCATCATCATGCACATGTGCTTAGCTTCAACAATAACGCCTACACCTTTTGCGCCAGTCACTTCTTCAACGGCTTTGGCAATTTGATGTGTTAACTGTTCTTGTATTTGAAAACGACGCGAAAACATATCAACAATACGCGCAAATTTAGATAACCCCAGCACCTTGCCGTTTGGAATATAAGCAATATGGCAGCGCCCAATAAATGGTAGCAAGTGGTGCTCACACATAGAGTAAAGTTCTATATTTTGCACAAGTACCATGTCATCTGCATCAGAGGTAAATACGGCATTATTAGTAATTTCATCAAGCGTTTGGCGATACCCTTGTGTCAGGTATTCCATTGCTTTTGCAGCACGTTTTGGTGTGTCTAATAAACCTTCGCGTTCAGCGTCTTCGCCTACGGCGGTTATAATTTTTTGGTAGCTGTCTTTTAATTCGTTATGCATAGGTGTCTCAGTGTTTTTTACTTTAAATGACGTCCGCCATCAACAGGGATAGAGCGCCCTGTTATGTACTGACTTTGTAATAGTAAATCAATGCTGTTTATAATTTCTTGGCACCCAGGTTCGATGCCCATCAATGATTTTTTGAGTGTTTTAGCGCGGTATTGTTCGTCGTCGTGCTCATTAAAAATAATAAGCGAAGGCGCAACCGCATTTACTTTTATATTTGGTGCGTATTTAGCACTAAACGATTTTGTTAGATTATCAAGTGCGCCCTTGCTTGCCGCATATGCCAAATGCTTAGGGCTTCCTGTTTCAACCACATAGTCAGTAAGGTGCACAATATCAGCCGCAGCACCGCTAACTTGCTGGTACGCTAAAAGTAAGTCAGCGCACTGCATATTAATTAAGTAGGGTGTTTTGGCATGAATGCGCATCATGTTATCAAAAAGCTTAGTGTGGTCTGGGTTATTTGCTTCACAGTCCCAGCTAGATGCATTGTGTATAACAGCCTTTAAGGATTGGGTATGGGCTTTCAATGTATGAATAAACTCATTAATTCCCGCATCAGTACTGAAATCGGCATGGATACAAGTCACTCCCTGCTGCGCTAGTTTTTCTACGGCATCATGGCGAGTACGATAAGTAATAATCACTTTTTGCCCTTGGGTTAAGTAATGCTGAGCAAGGGCTAGGCCGATTCGTTGGCCTGCACCAGTAATTAAAATAGGCGATGTCATATAATGCAGTGTTCTCTTTGGCAAGTTTTTAATAAATATTAGTACGTTAAGTGCAATGTGTACGTAATATTTGAATAGGGCGATCAAAAAAGCAATTAAACTAGATGCTGTTAATTGCTTTTTATATCACTTATATCAATCGTAAATTGTTGGTATTGGCTGGCGTTTATGTTGCGTGCGCAGATATATACCGATTAACTTTTGCTCCACCTCTTCAGAGACAGGTTTGCCCTCTAAAAAATCATCAATTTGGTTGTAACTTAAACCGAGCGCTTCTTCGTCGGTGAGGCCCGGTCGGTCGCTTTCTAAATCGGCTGTAGGGGCTTTTTCAACAAGCACTGCTGGCGCACCTAGGGCAGTCGCTAGTGCGCGAACTTGGCGCTTAGATAAACCAAAAAGAGGCGCTAAATCACAAGCACCATCGCCAAATTTAGTGTAAAAGCCTGTAATGTTTTCTGCGCTATGATCGGTACCTACAACTAAGCCTTGGCTAAAACCTGCAATTTCGTATTGAGAAACCATACGTTGGCGTGCTTTAACATTACCTTTAATAAAATCTATTTGAGCTTGCTCTGGTAATGCGTCACCGCTGCTAGTCATTGCGATTAAAACTTGCTCATGTAGCGCATCAGCAGCAGGCTGAATATTAACGGTCATACGCTTACTTGGCTGAATAAAATCAACCGCCATTTGTGCTTCGTCTTCATCAGCTTGTACACCGTAAGGTAGGCGCACAGCAATAAATTGATATTTGTTGGTGCTGTGTTCTTCATTTAATTCGTTAACAGCTAATTGGCATAAACGGCCGCAAGTTGAAGAATCAACCCCGCCACTAATACCAAGCACAAGCGAGCGTGAGTGGGCTGCAACTAAACGTGCTTTTATAAAGTTAACTCGACGAGAGATCTCAGCGTTTACATCAATGGTTGGCTGAACTTTCATTTCAGCCATTATTTCGGCGCGCATTGCCGGCTCCTTGTAAGATTTTAAATGTGATACGCAATAAACTTATTATGTGATTTAGTTTTACTTATTTAAAGCCCTAAATGTGCTTTTATCTGGTTAAGTTCTGCTTTTAACTCTTCTACTTCGCGTAATAAATCGTTTAGCTCTTTATCTTTAATGGCTTCGCTGGGTAAATTAATGGTATCGCTATCAGGCGTAATTGGTTGCTCACCAAATAAATGAATATATCGGCTTTCACGTTTACCTGCTTCGCGCGGTAACTTGGCAACTTGCTCATTTTTAATTAATTTATTTAGCGCATTTTCAACTTCATCTACATTATTAAAATCAGCGAGACGAGCGCTGCGTGTTCTTAATTCACCGGGTGTTTGGGCGCCGCGTAACAGCAATAGGCAAATAATGGCACGTTGTTGTGCTGAAAACTGTAAGCTACTAAATTCGGTATTACAAAAGCGGTGGTCGTATTTATTTACTCGCCCCGAAAGTGCTTCATCAACAGTAACTAGGCGCATGTCACTAAGTTCATCTAGCGCAACTTGCACATCACTTTCGGTTAAATTAAGAACAGGATCGCGATTCGATTTTTGATTACATGCATTGGTTAACCCATTCAGTGACAAAGGATAATGCTCTGGTGTAGTGCTTTGTTTTTCTAGGAGACAACCAATAACACGTTGTTGGTGTGGTGATAACTGCATAAGTACCCTTAAAAATATTAATTGTTAATGCTAATTAGTGGTAAGCCTTATTTAACTGCCAAGCCAGTGCTGCAACTTGGGCTTTAAGGCGGCCATATCAAGCGGCTTAGTTAAGTAATCGTCCATGCCCGCAGCAATACATTTTTCTCTATCGCCTTGCATGGCATTAGCCGTTAAAGCAATAATTGATACAGCATTATATTTTTCACCTGCTCCGCCTTGTCTGATTGCCTGCGTGGCTTGATAACCATCCATTATTGGCATTTGGCAATCCATTAAAATAAGTTTATACGGGTTATTTTGTTTGGCGTTTAGTTTGCTAATTGCTTGCTCACCATTTTCAGCAATATCAAAGATCACCCCGGCCTCTTTTAACAATGCAGAGGCCACAACTTGATTTATCTTATTGTCTTCTACTAACAATAAAACGGGCTCTGATGAATCTTTAATAGGTGCTTTTGTAAGTGTATTAGTGAGTTGCGCCTGATTTAATTGCTGCTCTAAAAACTTTTCATTAGTGAGTGAATCAAACAGATCTGATGGCGTAAGAGGTTTAAAAATCATGCAGTCGACATTCATTTTAAGCGTTGATTCTTTTTGTGAATAACTCATTGGCGCCATAATTACTGATTTACATTTAAACTTGTTAATAAAGTTTTGTAAGGCGGTTGTTTGCGTTTTTGCAGCAACAGAAAAAAAGTGATAATCAACTAAAATTGCATCGTATGAATGAGTCGTCTCTTCTAAATGTATCAGCACCTCATTATAGTCATTAATAAACTCCACATGGGCCCCCCAAATTGTCAGCTGTTTAGTGGCTATACTGGTATTTAAGTGGCACTCATCAATAAATAAAATACGTTTGTTGTTTATTAGATGGCTTGGTAAATCTTGTTCTTTACTTAATCTAGGCTGTATTTTTACACTAAATGAAAACGTACTGCCTTCGCCTTCAACACTGTTGACACTGACGCTTCCGCCCATTAATTCACATAGTTGTTTTACTATCGTTAGCCCAAGGCCTGTACCGCCAAATTGGCGCGTAGTTGAAGTGTCGGCCTGTGTAAATGAATTAAATAATGATGTTTGCTGGTTTTTATTAATACCAATACCAGTATCAATTACTGAGCACTCTAAAAAGGAGCCATCGGTAGAGTCGTCCACTCTGGCTATAATAATAACGTCACCGTTTTTAGTAAATTTAACAGCATTGCCAATCAGGTTATTAAGAATTTGCCTAAGCCTATTCGGATCACTAATTATTTCACTTACTGTAATTTGGGTTGCGTCTAAAATTAGTTTTGTATTGTTTTGCTCTACTTTTAGTGCAAACGATTCAACCACTTCACCTAATAATTTGGGGAGATTAAACTGAATACTATCAATATTAAGTTTACCCGCTTCCATTTTAGAGAAGTCTAATATGTCATTAATAATATTAAGCAATGATTCGGCAGATGATTGCGCAAGCTCTATATGATGTGCTTGTTGTTGATCTAACTTTGTTTGCTTAATTATATTTAGCATGCCTAGCACCCCATTCATAGGAGTGCGAATTTCGTGGCTCATAGTTGCTAAAAATTCACTTTTTGCTGCCACCGCTTGTTCGGCTAATTCCTTAGCTTCTACTAATTCTTGTTCTGCTTCTATGCGTTGCTGGCTTGAATGTAAACTGCCTATAAGCGTAGCCACTGTGATTAAAAAACTTTCTTCGTTTTTTGTCCACAAGCGTGTGGTTTTGCATTGCTCAGCACATATTATTCCTAATACTCCGTTGCCGGCAGGGATTGTTACGCACAGCATCGATTTTATTCCCAGTGGCAATAAGTAATATGGCGACAAAGGAGATAGCGCTGAATTATGAATAACGTCGGGAATATTAAATATAGCTTGGTGATCAAGCATATTAAAAAAGTCAGGAAGGTGTTTTCTAAGCCAAGTAAGTTCAACGCTCTCGGCCTGTGTTAATTCGCTATGAAGTGCAAACGGTATTAACTGTGTTTGGTCTTCGTTATAAAAACGAATACTAGCACGTTCAATTTTTAAAGCATGGCAAATAGCCTCAGTGAGTATGTCTTTTGATTGGCTAAGTTTACCGTTTAAAATGAGCTTATTAACCGTTAATGAGGCTAACGTTTCATTGTGCAGCGCTGTAAAGCTGTTTTCTAATTCAATTTTTTTACGGGTATCAATATTTTGTAGCGAACCAAAAATACGCACACATCGACCATTTTTATGTTCAGCTTCTGCGTTAACAAGTACCCATACCGCTTCCCCATCACCGTTTATTACCTCTAGTTCAACTTCATAACTATGGCCATATTTAATAGCACGTTCGAGTAGAGGTTTGATCGTTTCTCTGCTTTCGCCCTCTTTAAAATAGCTTAAATCTTCAGGCCATTGTGGCTGGGTATTGAGTGGGTATTTAAACAGTTTTTTAGTCATATCTGACCAATAAACTTGCTTAGTTTCTAAATTAAACGACCACGCACCTATTTGCGCCAAATCGCTCATGGTTTCTAGCATTCTTTCGTTTTTTTGCTGGCGGTCAAGCATTTTTAAAAAGAACAAAAATGCCCATGTAAGTAACGCACAAATGATAATTATTGCTAAACGTAATGGCCAAACTGCTGAGTTGGGTGGACTCCAGCCCTGCTTGGGTGCAACGTATAACTGCCAGCTTCCGCCTTGAAAGTTTAACGAAAATGCGAGGGGATCTTGATTTAATATTGCGGAGTCACCAAAAAAAAACTCGCCTTTATCGCCCAGCCCATTTCTGCCTTGGAGTGCAACGTTATATTTTTCTTTAAGATCTAAAATTCCGGCGTTTTTATAAATTTTATTAATATCTAGAACAACAGAAAGTAATCCCCAAAAATTTTTATCAGGCGGGGTATAGACTGGCACACGCGCTATGAGTGCCTCACCTCCTTGCACTAGCGTTAACGGACCAGCCATTATAATTGTGTTGGTGTCTCGCGCTTTAATAGCGTCAGCGCGTTGATTTTTATTCGCCAGCAAGTTGAGGCCCAGAGCCGCTTCATTTCCTTCAAGCGGGTAAGTCATTTTAATAATCATATTGGGTGCACCGCCAATATTTCTAAGCTCTTTTGAAGTATTAAAAAGGGGGGCTGCAATTTGTGCAAAGCGTTCTTGATTTAAGTTAGGCTCTGCAGAAACAGCCACGCCTAAGCCGCGTACTAACTGAATGTTAGAAATTAAAATGGCTTCTAGTTGTGCTCTATAGGTGCTTACATCGGAGAGGATTTGAAGGCGATGAGCGTCTTTCACGCGAGTGTAATTAATGCGCTCTAGTACAACACTAATAAGCAGTAGTAGTGTCATCGATAACCAAAAAGTTCGGTTATAGTTGTGCGCACTTGCTTTTTTATTGTTAGTTGGTGGCATTAGCTACTATTGGCTTGAATTTAGGCTATTCCACTATAGCTATTTATTGTACAAATTAAAATGACGCTTATGCATAAGCGCCATTTTATTTTTATAATTAACGATCTAAATATCAAGAATCGCTAACATCACGTGCCCAATGATTTTGCTTAGCTACATGTAACTTACGGTAGCCATCAAGTAGTGCTGCGTGTTTGTTAAAGCCTTCTAGCGATAAGCCTGGGAAGGTTAAACCATTAAATAATGTACGACCTTCAGCAATTTCAATTGCAAGCGTTACGTTGTCGCTACCAAACATTAAACCCAGTGCGTCTTGGTAGTCGGCGTATTCACGCTCGTCATCGTATTTAATTTCAAGAATGGCTTTTAAGCAGCGGAAGTGGCGCATTGCTTCTTCGTTTACTTGGCCTGTATGCAGTATCCAGTCAACCCAATCGATTGCTTCTTCGCTGCCTGCGGCTAAACATAAGTGCGCTTTAAGCTCACCAATACGTAGCGTATGCCAAGGTGTATCGGCATCGGTTGCAAGGCCAATAAACTCTGCTGCGCGAATAATATCGCTGTGGCCGGCTTCCTCTAAGCTATCGTAAATGTCCATCCATTGCTCAGCATCGTACTGATCAAGCGATAGGAATGCTTCACGGAATTTAGCGCCTTCGTTGTTGTTACGCCAAATCAGCTCATCTACTGGGTAAATGTCTGACATGCCCGGTACTAAAATTCGACATGCATACACGTTCAAGTGCGTGTAATCCATAATGTAAATGTCGTGGTTCATGCTATGAATTAAATCTGTACAGAAGTTATATTCTTGCTCTGTTGTGCCGCTAAAGTCCCAGTGTACAAAGTCAAAATCAGGCGTTGCACGGAAAAAGTCATGCGATATTAAACCGCTAGAATCAATAAAGTGCAGTTCGATGTTTTCAGGCGTTGCTACTTCGTCATTATCAAACGTGGCTGGTTGGAACACATCAAGCTGATCAAGGCGACGACCTTGTAAAAGTTCGGTAACGGTACGCTCAAGGGCTACTTCAAATGAAGGGTGAGCACCAAACGAGGCAAATACAGAGCCATCTGTAGGGTTAATCAGCGTTACGCTCATTACTGGGTATTTACCGCCTAGTGATGCATCGGCGATGCGTAAATGAAAACCATGGCTACGCAGTTCTTCACATGCTTCGTGAATTTGTGGGTACTGCTTAACAATCTCTTCAGGCACGATTGGTAAACAAATGCCTTCAGCAATAATACGGTTTTTAATAGCGCGTTCAAATACTTCAGACAAGCCCTGAACTCGCGCTTCAAACTTGGTGTTACCTGCGCTCATACCGTTAGATACAAAAATATTACCAATCACGTTTACTGGAATGTACACGTCTTGGTTATCGCGTTGGCGCGTGTATGGCAATGTGCAAATGCCGCGCTCGTTATTACCTGAGTTAAAATCAAAAAGGTGTGATGCGTTAAGTTCGCGCTCTGGATCAAAGTAATCCCACAGGCTTTCATCCATTATGCCCTCAGGCACTTCTTCACCTTCAACTTTAAACCATTTTTCGTTTGGGTAATGAGTAAACTCACCGTTGGCAAATTCTTCACCTAGGTAAAAGTCAGCAAAAAAGTAGTTACAGCTTAAACGCTCAAAATATTCACCAAGTGCAGAAGCAATAGATGCTTTATCAGTTGCACCTTTACCATTAGTAAACATAACACCGCAGTCGCTATCTTTTATATGAACCGAATAACAGTTAGCTACAGGGTTAAGCCAAAGCGCCTCTTCAACATTAATGTTTAGGGCTTTAAGCTTGTTTTGCATGGTAGAGATTGACGATTCTAAATCGCGGTCTTTACCTTTGATAAACGTTTTTTCAGTCATATTGATCTCAACTAGTTCTGCACGATGTGTGGAAGTGACATTATCGTGGATTTTGATGTTTATTTCATCCTTTGCGAGCAAGATCATGATTATTTAATAAATCTGTGGTTATTATATAAGCAACACAAAGGGTGGAAGGGCAACTCAATGTATAAACTAATCAAACGCTTGTTGTTATTAATTGTAATTTTAGGGCTGAGTGGCACCGCTGTTGTGTATGGGGTACTTAGCTTAAGTTTACCTGCACTTGATGGCAACGGGCGCAGTATGGCTGTGAATGACCCCGTTAAAATTTCCCGTGATACATTGGGCCAAGCTGTTATCAACGCTAAAAGCCGTAATGATGCCGCTTATGGCTTAGGGTATGCGCACGGACAGGACCGATTTTTTCAAATGGATCTACTTAGGCGTAATGCTGCAGGAGAGCTAAGTGAATTATTTGGTAAAGCCGCTGTTGAGCTTGATAAAAAAATGCGTTTTCATCAACTACGAAAACGTAGCCACGCTATTTTAAATACCTTACCAGAGCGCGATAAACAGCTGTTAAAAAGTTATGCTCAAGGCGTAAACGAAGGTTTAGCCCAAGTAGGGTATGCAAGCTTTGAATATATACTTACCGGCGCAACTCAAAAACCGTGGCAAAGCGAGGACAGCTTATTAGTGATTTTTAGCATGTACTTAGATTTACAAAGCATGACATTTAATCGCGATCAAACTTTGATTCAATTAGAGCAAATATACAGTAAAAATATGGTGGATTTTTTAACGCAACCTAGCCAATACCAAGCTGCGCTTGATGGTAGTAAATTAGCCCCATTTGCAGGTGAATTCCCCATTCTTGCATCGCAAACGACTCATGTTGCAAGCCACATTGAAGCCCCTCAAGAGCTTGGTAGTAATAATTGGGCCGTTACCGGAGAGCTTACAAAAACAGGTGCAGGTATGGTGTCTGACGATATGCACTTATCAATGGCGGTGCCGGTTATTTGGTACAGAGTGCAGCTTAATTACACACAAAATGGTAAACAATCTCAAATAACAGGCGTATCACTTCCTGGCACTCCTGCCATTGTAGTGGGAACCAATAATAAAATTGCATGGGGTTTCACTAACGGTTATTTAGATACTGCCGATTGGATTGCGCTAAATAGCGATAGCAAAACATGGCTTGTTGATGAGCCTATTTTATTACCTGAAGGAGGCGTTGAAACTTACTCGCTAATAATGAGCGAATACGGCCCAGTAAAATACATTAACGAAAAGCCTTATGCACTTAGTTGGGCAGCGCATCAACCTTATGCGGTTAACATGCAGCTATTAAAGCTTGAGCAAGCAGATACTGTGGACGATGCGCTCGCCCTTGCAAGTAATGTGGGTATACCTGTACAGAATTTAATGGTTGTTGATAGCCTAGGTAATGCGGCATGGAAAAATATAGGCGGTATTCCGGCGCGTACAAATGTCAGTGAGTTAAGTGTAAATGCACAGCACTACTCTGCACTTTTTGAGCAAAACGAAATTAATCGCCCATTTGTTAAAAACCCACCCAGCGGGCGATTATGGACAGGAAACTCTCGGGTTGTATCTGCCAGCGACAACGCACGTTTTGGTAATGGCGGCTACGCATTAGGCGCACGTTCAAGCCAAATTCGTGACCGTTTATTTGAAAAACAAACCTTTGCCGAGAGCGACTTTTACGCACTACAGCTTGATAACCAAGCCCGCTTTTTAATGCCATGGCATGAGTTGTTACTCAAGCAGTTAAAAACCAATGAGGTTAAAAATGCGAAGTACATCACAGAGCTTGAAAACTGGCAGCAATGCGCATGTGCTTCTTCGGTAGGCTATACCCTGGTTAAACGCTATAGAGACGAAGTTATTAACCTTGTGTTTAACCATATTGAAGTCACTCTTAATGAGCATGAGGGCACACTTAAGCCTATCAAGCGTGGGTTGGAGCCGGCGCTGTGGCAACTTATTAGTAATAGACCTGCATCTTGGATTAACCCTCAATTTAATAGTTGGGACGAACAATTAGCGGGTGCTTTTGATCACACTGTAAATAAATTGAGTGAGCAATTTGGCACAAATATAAAACAGTGGCAGTGGGGTAAAGTAAATGAGCTGGTAATCGAGCATCCTTTTGCAAAACAAATCCCTTTATTGGCAAAGTTACTTAATATGCCAACCGCTGCAGGATTTGGTGACTCCTATATGCCTGCGGTGCAGGGGCAGAGTTTTGGTGCATCACAACGTTTTATTGCTCAACCAGGGCATTTAGAACAGGCTATTTTAAGCGTGCCAGGTGGCCAATCAGGTCACCCGCTATCAGAGTTTTATAGAGCTGGTTTTAGCGACTATGTTGAAGGGAAGCAAACTGCGCTATTACCACAAACGCTAATGCATCAAATCGTTATCTCACCAAAGTAGTGTGAGCCAAAATGTAAGTAATCACGTTCTATATAACTCTAACAATGGAGAACTAAAATGAAAAAATTACTACCCGCGTTAATAACAGGTTTACTACTGAGCGCATCGGCTCATGCAGACGATAACCCCGTCACCGCAGAAAAACTAAGTGAAAGTGTCTATGTATTATTTGGGCAAGGTGGCAACATTGCTGCAAGTGTGGGTGATGACGGTATTTATATTATTGACGATCAGTTTGCTAAGCTCTCAGACGATATAAAAAAAACCATCAGCGACTTAAAGCCTGGTAGCGCCGAATTTGTAATTAATACCCATCACCATGGCGACCATACCGGCGGTAATGAAAATTTTGCAAAAGCAGGTGCACATGTCATTGCGCACGACAATGTTCATAAGCGTTTGAAAGAAAAGCATGGTGAGGGTTCTAAATTTTTACCTCGTATTAGTTTTGGTCACGATTTAAAACTTCATTTTAATAACGAACACGCACATGTTGTGCATTACAAACATGCCCATACCGATGGCGACTCAGTTATCTTTTTTAGTAACGACAACATAGTTCACATGGGTGATATTTACTTTAATTTTGGTAGCTTACCGTTTGTTGATGTAGATAGTGGCGGTAGTGTTGACGGAGTATTAGCTGCGGTTGACGATGTTATTAACCAAATCGACGATAATACACAAGTTATTCCGGGGCATGGTCCAGTAAGTGACCGTTCAGGGCTGATAACGTATCGTAAGCTGGTGCAAAAAGCCAAAGATGTTATGCTTAAGGCAATGCAAAACGATGCAAGTTTGCAGCAAGTACTTGACGCCGACCCATTATCAGAGCTGGGTCTTAAATATGCAAAATGGCTACCAAAAGAGCGAGTAACCACATTGTTTTATCGTAGCTTAAAGTAACTTGCAAAGTGAGTTAGCACGCATAATATAGTTTATTAAGCTGAGCATTTGTTCAGCTTTTTTGTTCCCATGCCCCAAGGAGTTGTGTATGTCGGCAGAAAAAACCCACCTAGAAATTTGTAACTTGACCAAAGAGCAGTACCCACAAATAAAAACGCTAATGGATCAAGCTTACCCAGACTTAGGTGGCGCATGGCCAAGCCATACCATTTTTAGATTAATCGATCAGTTTCCAGAAGGGCAAATAGGCATAGTAGATGACGGCGTGCTGGTGGGTTTAGCACTAAGTGTGCAAGTAGACTACGCCCGCTTTTCAAATCCGCATACCTACGAAGACATTGCTGACGGCCATGACCGTGTATTCAGCGATACCGATGGCGATGCGCTATACGGTTTGGATGTTGCCATTAGCGAAACTCACCGAGGTATGCGTTTAGGGCGTCGCCTTTATGATGCCCGTAAAGAATTGTGCCGCCAATATAACTTACGCGCTATTTTAGCGGGTGGCCGTATTCCGCGTTATTACAATCACAGCAGTGAAATGACGCCAATGGAATACATTGAAAAGGTTGACCAAAAAGAGCTTTATGACCCAATTTTAAGCTTTCAGCTTTCTAACGACTTTCAGGTAAAGCGATTACTAAAAAAGTACCTACCAGAGGATCAAGAGTCTGTAGGTTATGCCACCTTACTTGAGTGGAATAACATAATGTACGAGCCAACCGACACCGTACTCGAATCGACTAAATCAATAGTACGAGTAGGGGCCGTGCAATGGCAAATGCGTTGTGTTGAATCGGTTGAAGAAATGCTCAAGCAGGTAGAGTATTTTGTAGATACGGTATCTGACTACAAAAGTGACTTTATTTTATTCCCTGAATTTTTTAACGCGCCGCTGATGGGGTTAACTGAGCAAAGCAATCAAACTGAAGCAATCCGCTATTTAGCCGAATACACCGAAACGTTTAAAAACGCCATGTCGCGTATGGCAATAGAATATAACGCCAACATTATTACTGGTTCTATGCCACTTGCCGAAGACGACAAAATTTATAACGTAAGTTATTTATGCCACCGTAGCGGTAAAATAGACGAGCAGCGCAAAATACATATAACCCCGCATGAACAAAATGATTGGGTTATTCAAGGCGGCGACAAAATTGCCGTATTCGATACTGATGCTGGGCGCGTTGGTATTCAAATTTGTTACGATGTAGAGTTCCCAGAGCTTTCACGCATATTAGCTAAGCAAGGGCTTGATATACTGTTTGTGCCGTTTTGGACCGATACTAAAAATAGTTATTTACGGGTTCGCCATTGTGCACAAGCACGGGCAATCGAAAACGAATGTTATGTTGTTATTGCAGGTTCAGTGGGTAACTTACCGCAAGTAGAAAGCCTAGACGTACAGTACTCGCAATCGGCAGTACTGACGCCATCTGACTTTTCGTTCCCGCACGATGCAACACTTAACGAAGCAACACCTAATACCGAAATGTTATTATTTAGCGACCTTGATATGGATAAGTTAAAAATTCTTCATAGCGAGGGGACAGTGCGTAATTTAAAAGATCGCCGAGAAGATTTATACGACGTAATTTTGAAAAAGAGAGATGTTTAATGGCGTGGGTTTATTTAGTCATTGCCGGCTTGCTTGAAATAGGTTGGCCAATTGGTTTAAAAATTTCACAAAATCCCGACACACGCTGGCAGGGAATAGCAATGGCCATTGCATTTTTAACAGCCAGTGGTTTTATGTTGTGGCTTGCACAAAAGCAAATATCAATGGGGACTTCCTATGCGGTATGGACAGGTATAGGTGCTGCGGGTACGTTTTTAGTGGGTATATTACTTTACGGTGATGCAGCCACGTTTGGGCGTATTGCGGGTGTGTTAATGATTATTTGCGGTGTGATCACCCTAAAAATTAGCTCTTAATTAATATTTTATGGCGGCGCCTGATTTCACTAGCGCCGTTTTATTTAAATTAAAAATATTGAGTCGATTTATTCTCATATATCTCTTTTTTTATAATGTCTGCACATTTAATAGGGTTTGTCTGAGCAATAAAATGCCCACCGGATATTGTGATTACCTTTGTATTATTAAATACGCTTTTAACCTCATCAACAGCACGGTTATTAACTAATATGTCGTTTGTAGGCTTAATATACACCACAGGTGTAGCGTGTGGGTTTTGAGGTTTACGTAATCGAGATATGTTCTGTAATCTATTTTTTAGTTTAGCTTTATTTGCGAAGCTAATTGATTTAAATACATCTAGAATTTGACTGTCACTTCCCGCACCTGCAAATCCTATTTTATTTAATAACCACATATTTAATTCTGATGCCTGCAAAGCAAATGTAGGGATTAGATGGGCACACCGAGATAATGAACTAGGCGCCGAAATAAAGCTTGCCAGAAATACAATCTGCTTTACATTACTACCCAATATATTACATAGCTCATATGCTATTGGCCCAGAGTATGACTCCGCTACGATAAATAATTCAGTACTTTGCAAATGTTCAGCTAGGTATTGTGCTTTTTTAGCATAGCTATCGCCTTCGAGTTCATCTAAACAAAGCACTTGAATATTTAAAGCCTTAGGAAGTACTTCGAGTATTCCTTTAAAAAGCATTCCTGTTCCATCAAGCCCAGGTAGTAGTATTATTTTCAATTAAAACCCTTTTTTATTTATAGTGGTAACATCACCAAAATAGCGGCAACGGCTATAAGTATTAAGCCCGCGGTGTCTTGTTTTTTAAGTGGCTGTTTTAACCAAAGTACGGCAATTAACATGGTAAAAAATACTTCAACCTGCCCAAGCGTTTTAACATACGCCACATGCTGTAAACTCATTGCGCTAAACCAGCCAATAGAGCCTATACAGCTAAAAATACTAATTGCGGCAGTAGTGCCTTTATATTGCCAAAGTTTGCCAACTGTGTGTGGCTCTTTTAGTAATAAATAGCCAAGTAATATAAGCGTTTGTAGGCTTATTACAAACAGTAAAACCCATGCAGCCGAGTGCGGAAATAATAACCCTGAGTTTAAGCTCGCTTCACGTACCCACAGCGATGTAAGGGCAAAGCTGGTACCACAGGCAAGGCCCAGTAACGCTGTTTTAGCATCAAAGTGTTTTACGCTGGTTATACCGCTAAGTAAAAGCACCGCAATAGCGCCTAAAAATACACCCAGCCAACCAAGTAGGCTAAGCGCAGAGCCAAAAAACAATACCCCTAAAATAGCCGCTACTAAGGCTTCACTCTTGGCAAGGCCTGCACCTATGGCGTAATTATTCATTTTAAACAGTTTTACCATTAAGCCGGTGGCGAGTATTTGCATAATACTTGCGCCAATAACAAATCCCCAAAAGGCATTATTTAAGGTAGGCATGGCGGTATCTTGATATTGATACAAGCCGCACAAATACACGGCAGCAATGGGGCCGGCTAAAATAAAGCGCGAAAGCGTTACGCCAGCCACACTTGCATGTGAGCTTAAATTACTTTGCAGGGCATTTCGCCATGCTTGCATAAAAGCGGCTAAAAAAGTGAAAAAGATCCAGGTCATGGTATTCGTCGATAAAAAATAAGGTCTTTACGTTAGCAATCTTTGATTATTAAAGCGACGCATTAAAGGTGATAGTGAATATTCATCACCTGCGACATTATGCCGCACTGCTTTATGAGTAAACTTAGCTATAGTAAGTGTGATGTTATTGTTTAGCCGCCAGCGTTTGTCATAAAACGTATTGGCGGCTTTTTTTGTGCGTGTATGGTATATGTATTGCTCAAATTATCAGATTTTATAATAAGAGAATAAACTATGACGACATTAGTAGTATGCGCATTATTGGCTGTATTAATGCCTTACTTTGCAAAAGTGCCGGTTGCGATGGCAATGGCAAAATTAGGTCGATACGATAATAAACATCCTAGGGCGCAACAAGCAAAACTAACTGGCTTTGGTGCTCGGACGCTCGCTGCTCATCAAAATTGTTTTGAATCACTCGCTGTTTTTGCTGTTGCTATTGCAGTGGTATTTGGTACTAACTCGGTAAACGCAATAACCGAAACCTTGGCGGTTACTCATATAGTCTCACGCATTTTGTATTGTATTTTTTATTGGTTGAACTTAGATATTATACGTTCGCTTGTATGGTTTATTGGCTTAGGTACTACCATTGCCATGATTGTAGTGAGTATTTAATTTTATTGTTAAAACCACAAAGCAAGCAGCCTAAAAGGGTGCTTGCTTTATAGTCTTAAACACTTATTCCCATTAATGCGATATGTTAACTCGCTCTATTAAATCACTTTTTGTAACTGTACTGTTGAGTGCAAAATCAAGTTGTATTAATACGTTTTGTTGTCCCATTGATGAAGGTGTATATTGCCATTGCATCAGTGCTCTTTTTGCTTCTTTGTTAAAGACTGCTTCTGGTTCAGCTTTTACAACAGTAATGTTAGCTGTTTTGCCTGCTGGGGTTATGTCGTATTTTAATACCACTGAACCGCTAATGCCTTGTTCCGCCGCTTGTTTTGGGTAAAGCGGTTCGATTCGCATTACGGGAGCGATAGATGTTTCTTTTTTAGCTGATGCTTCAGGTTGCTTTGCTACTGCTAAGCCACTGAGCAAGCTTGCTGCTATAAGTAACGCGCTTCCTTTTGCTAGGCGCGAATGTGCGCCGTTATGTTTGATATTAGTAAGTCGTTGTAACATGGTTTTTTTATCTCCGTAGTGTGAATAAGCCATCAGACCCGCTGGCGCATTGGCAGCGCAGTTTACTAAGGCTTTGCTGTATAAAATTTGTTGCTGTGTGGTTTTATTACTTAGTACCCGTTCATCACAAGTTAGCTCCTGCAAACGTCTACAGCTTGCGTATGCCATCCAAGCTAAAGGGTTAAACCACATTAAAATTGTAGCCAGTAATAGCAGCGCATTTGTTAGGTTATCTTTGCGTTTTATATGCACATTTTCGTGCTCTAAAATAAGCGCCAATGTGGCTTTATCAAACAGAGTATTGTAGTTGTGTGGTAAAACTAGCTTGCTATTTAGTACCCCAATTACCATAGGTGTTGCCACTTGATGACTAGTAAAGGTTTTTACCCCTGAGCTTATTTCTGCTTGTAAATTTGTTACTTCACAAAGCTGTAGGTTGCTTACAAATCGGCGGTGAATAATCCAAGTGGCGAATAAAAGCAGTGCCGTAATAACTACATAAAATAGCGCCCAGTTAATACTAATAGTGCTTATTAATGGTTGATTTGGAGTAATGATATAATGACTAATTGGACTGTTTTGTAGTGGCCTAATTGCATTGGGTAAATTAGCGACAAGCAGCGAGGCTGGTATTAACCACACTAATTTATAAATAAGCTGCGAACCAATTGCTTTTAAGCCAAAGCGCTCAAGTAAAACAAATCCTGCAAACAACAGACTCAATAATAGTTGTTGCTCTATTAGCCAATTAAAGCTTGTTTGAATAACCATGAGAATCCCTTACTTTTGGTTTTTTTCCCAGTCATCTATGACTTTTTTAAGCTCGTTTATATCTTGTTGAGAGAGTTTTTCTGATTTTGCAAAACCACTTACCAACGGAGCTATGCGGCCACTAAAAAAACGCTCAATAAAGTTCTGGCTTTCTTTTTGGGTGTAATCAGCACGATTTATACAGGGGGTATAAATATATTGGCGGCCGTCTTTTTCAAAGGTCAGTGCGCCTTTTTTAACTAATCGACCCAGTAGGGTTTTAATGGTTTTTTCGTGCCATTGCTTATCATCGCTTAAGCGCTCAATAATTTGGCTCGCGGTGGCAGGGTAGTTAATCCAAAGCGCATCAAGCACGTCGAACTCTGCTTTTGATAACTCAATCATTTTATTGCCTACAAATGTAATCTTTAAGTTAAGACTACACCTGTAATCTATTTTTGCAAGGTTATTTTTTAACTTTTTGCGGTGTAATTAAGCGATTTGGTATTAGATTTTCGAAATATCAGTTTTATTAATTTGTATGGAGTGGTTTTCAGGTAGGTTTAGGTTTGAGAGGGCGAGTTCGCTAAATTGCACTCTAAATAAATCAATTACTTTAAAGCCGCAGTAATGCGCCATTTTACGTATTTGTCTGTTAAGCCCTTGTTTTAAAATAATACTAAATTGGTTGTCAGCTATTTTAGTTACTTCACACGGTAAGGTTATTTGTTTATTAATGGGGATACCTGCAGCCATTTTTTCACAAAACGCGTTATTAATCGGTTTATCTACCGTGACTAAATAACGTTTAGGCTGGTGGAAGTCAGGGTGAATAAGTTGATTACAAAAGTCACCGTCGTTGGTCAAAATAAGCAAGCCGCGAGAGTCTTTATCTAATCGGCCAATGGGGTAAACCCGGGTGAGAGTAGGTAAATGATGAATAAGGCTGGCGGGGTCATTTTCATTTAATTTGCAGTCAATACCTTCGGGCTTGTGGTACGCAAAATAAACTAAATCGGCTGCCCCTTTAACTACTTGGCCATTAACTATTATGTCGTCTTGCTCATCAACGTGATCAATATGATTAGCAGGGCGATTATTTACCGTTACTACCCCTTCATCTATTAAACGCGATGCCTGTTTACGCGAGCACACGCCTGCATGAGCAATGTATTTAGCAAGGCGAATTTTGGGGCTCATAAAGTGTTCTCGTTAGTTGGCAATAAAAAACTGATCGCGATTATAGCAAAGCTGCGTATCGATAAAGCTATATTTAATTAAGGTGAACAAAAATGGGTATGAAATTTTCTGAACTAAAAAATCATGAGCCGCTACAAAAAGTAGTTGTTCACTCACTTGAAATGGCGCTGTATCAGGTTTCTGTGATCATTAATAATGTTGAATATTATGTAACAGAGGAAGATGGCGAATTTGTAAGAGCTGTAAGCCCGCTGCATGTACAAAAGCGGTTTGAAAAAATAGCGTACGCACAAATGATGCTTCGCCACACAAGCGCTTACGACGAAATGTGCGGGCAGCCCGAAAAAACTTCTAGCAACTTACTTGAAGTGCCTTTTGGTAAAAATAATCTTTTTTAATTAAGTGTGTTTGCTAATATCGCTTTTTTAGGAGCGGTATATGTATCAATTAAAATCTGATAACAGTGATGCGTTAAACTCAACTTTACGTAATAAAATAGTTGATTTTAATGCCAAGCATTTTGATGCGCAAAGAGTGCCACTCGGCTATAAATTTGTTGATAATAATAACGAACTAATGGCTGGTATTAGTGGTTGCGTATTTGGCAATTGGCTAATTATAAATTGGCTTTGGTGCAGTGAAGTCGCTCGTAATGAAGGCCTTGCAGGGCAGTTGCTCACAGAGTTAGAGCAAGCTGCAATATTGCTTGGCGCTAAAAAAGCCCAGCTAGACACTCTCGACTTTCAAGCAAAACCTTTTTATGAAAAACGCGGATACAGCGTAAAGTATCAACTTGATAACTACCCACTTTGCGGCACCCGCTATTTTATGGAAAAACCACTTTAATTTATAGTATAACTCAATTTTTTAACGGGATATCAGTTACTTAGCAGTTAAAGGCTCGCCCTCAAACGTAACACCTAAAAATGGTGTCGTCTCTGGCGCTAACATAAACGTGCGAATGTTCATGTGGTCGTCGCCGTTAGGGTTTTGTAGCACCTCATCGCGGTAAAACTTACCAAAGCAATCAAGAGTGTTTTGCTTGCTAAGCCCATTGAGTTTTGCAAACGCAAAAATTTTACATGAACCGTTATTTTCACTCGCTGAACTCAGTAACCCATGGTTATTAAAGGCACAAGCAGTAAAATCGTAATTGGCTTCAATCACCGCCATTGTATCGGTAAATTGAATGTTTTTTGGGTTCTCAGCAAGTGATTTAAGGTATTCGTTTAAAGTCATAATTGTTCCCTAAATTTAATTTATAAGGCTAATTTACTCGTAGCAATTTATGAACGAATAAAATGCGTTAATGCGTGAATATTGGTGATTTCCACGTCGGCTAGGCCTTTGTAGTCATACTTAGCGTTTTGATCGTTTAACCACACTGATTGACAACCTGTGTTATTGGCGCCTTGTACGTCGGTATCTAGGCTATCACCAATATGAAGTATGTCGCTTTTGGTGACTTTTAAGTGCGCAGCTGCTTTGTCAAATAAGGTGCTATGAGGTTTAGCTTTACCGTGCATGCCCGCTTGTAGCACTAGCTCAAACTTATTGTGTAAATTAAAGCGTTCTATTTCAACATTGCCATTGGTTATGGCGATTAAGGTAAAATGTTGCGCTAAGTTATCAAGTAGCGCTAATACGTCGTCGCTGACTACAATGTCACTGCGTGCATCGGCAAATGCGTTATAGGCGTTACTGGCATGCAGTGCTACTTCTTGTTCAGTAAATCCTAACTTTGATAGTGCTAAACGCAATGTGTGCTTGCGCCACTGCGTTACATTGTCTTTTAGTTCTGGCTGTTGCAGAGCGGCAAGTTGCCGGCATTGTTGCCAGTATTGTGGGCCTTGTTCTTGGTAGCGTGGTAATGCATTTAAGTAATTTTGTTGGGCGCTAACGGCTGCTTTTATAATTGGGTGGTTGTTATATAGCGTGTCGTCTAAATCAAAGCTCATGATAGAAAAAGGGCGTATTGCACGATTAAATCGGATCATTATAATTTCCTAATCAGTTTGTTTTTTGGCGCGCGGATGGGTGTTGTCGTACACTTTGGCTAAATGCTGAAAATCTAAATGGGTATACACTTGTGTGGCCGACAAGCTACTGTGGCCAAGCAATTCTTGTACAGCACGTAAATCACCCGACGATTCTAAAATATGTGATGCAAATGAATGGCGTAATTTATGCGGATGCACCTGTGAGCTAATACCTTGCTTTATTCCCCACTCTTGCATACGCAAACGCACTTGGCGAATTGAAATACGATTTTTTTGGCTACTTAAAAATACACCTGGCTCGTCTGGCTTTGCAAACTGAGGGCGCACGGTTAACCATTTTTTTAATGCGTCTAATGCCTTTGTTCCCACGGGAATAAGGCGTTCTTTGTTACCTTTACCGCGAACTAATATTTCGCCACTTTTGGCATTAATATCTTGCATGTTAGCGCCAACTAACTCGCTAATACGTAAACCTGATGAATACATAAGTTCCATCATAGCTTTGTCTCTTATTGCTAAAGGGTCGTCGTCAGGAATTTCGAGCAAGCGAGCCATTTGATCAACGTCGAGGTTTTTAGGTAAAGGTTTGGCAAATTTGGGGCCTTTAATGCCGGTAGCAGGATTGTGATAATGCGATTGCTGCGCAATATTTTTAGCTTTTAAAAACTTATATAAACTTCTGATACAGCTCAATTTTAAGCTAATGGTTCGGCCACTTAGTTGTTTGGCGCGTAAAGCCATACTGTAACGGCGAATATGCTCTGCTTGTACGCCAAACCAGTCATCGCATAATTTATTAAAATAAAGGGCTGCAAAACCAAGTTGGCTAACATACTGATTTACAGTGTGCGCTGAATATTGTTTTTCAAATTTTAGGTAGTCGCTAAATAGCGTAATGGGTGTGCGCCAGTTGTCACTTAATTCGCTTATATTAGGCGCATCATCACTCATGCGAGTTTTTGTAACCTTAACTGCAGGGCACTAATAAAATCCAAAACGAACAGGTTGTCTTGTGCGGGTTCAAAATGGTTCACGTTGTTGCTGCCAAACGCGAGTATGGCAATAGGTTGCTTTTCATCACCGATTAAATATATAGCCGCAGATTGCGTGTCATCACTAAATAATAGAGCCCGTTCTTGTGCTGTAATACGGCCTAAGTAATGTCCAGAGTTTGTGAGGCGGTGTTCAATAAGCTCGTCGTAGTCAGGGCTGTATTTTATTAATTTAAAGTCACTTATGTCGTTATTTGAACACACAATGGCGTGTAAATTTTTAGCGATGGTATCAAAATCGTCATGGCTCCAAAGCTGGCGATGGCATTGGCTGAGGAGACGGTATACGAGCTCATTTTGAACTGCGTGCTGGCTCATTGTATCGATTTGATTTTTTAAGTGTGTATTGTGTTCACGCAATTGGCGCTGTTGAATATGAACTAATGACGTTGCCCCTTGCGCTTGCTGCTGAAGGTCTAGCTGAGCAAGCACGTTTGGGTGTTTAACTAAAAAGTCAGGATTTGCGAGTAAGTAGCTAATAATTTGCTCTTCATTTAGCTCGCTCATAACGCTACTTGTCCATCGAATACGTGTTCAGCAGGGCCTGTCATTCGTACTGGATGACCTTCTCCACTCCAACGTATTTGAAGTGTCCCACCAGGTAGGTCGACTTGTACCGCGCTTGAAAGCTTGCTTTGCATATGGCCAATGACCATCGCTGCACACGCGCCAGTGCCGCATGCGAGCGTTTCGTTTACGCCGCGCTCCCATACTCTTAGCTTTATATGCTCTTGCGATATAACTTGCATAAACCCAATGTTAGCGCGCTGTGGAAAGCGTTCGTGGTTTTCAAGCAGTGGACCCAATATATCAACCTGCGCTGTCGTAATATCGTCAACTTCAAGCACGCAGTGTGGATTCCCCATAGATACTGCGCCACTAAATACGGTGTGTTCTTCAGCCCTTATAATGTAGGTGAGTTCACGTTTGCTGGCTTTAAGCGGTATTTTGCTTGGCTCGAAATTAGGGTGCCCCATGTTAACCGTAACTTGGCCGTCTTTTTCTATGTAGAGTGTTAAGTTACCCGATTTGGTTGATACACTAATTTTATGTTTGTTAGTCAGGCCTTTCATACGCACAAAACGTGCAAAGCAACGTGCACCATTACCGCACTGTTCTACTTCGGTACCATCGGCATTAAAAATACGATAATGAAAATCAAGATCGGGAGAGTATGGTGCTTCAACCATGAGTAATTGGTCAAAGCCAATGCCAAAGTGGCGATCAGCCAGTTTTTTTATTTGATCTCGTGATAAAAATACATTTTGTGTAATGTTATCAATAACAACAAAGTCGTTGCCTAAGCCGTGCATTTTGGAAAAATTAACTAACATAGCGCTCTAATTCGTGTTTGCTCTGTGGTAATCATGCCACAGAGCAGCTAGTTGGCAAAAACGTTTATGGTAAAATTTTCTCACCTTGATAAAGACTCTCAATGGTTTCACGTTCGCGAATAAGATGGTGCTGTTCACCGTCTACCATTATTTCAGCTACGCGTGGGCGAGAGTTATAGTTTGAACTCATAGTAAAGCCATATGCCCCAGCACTTCGCTGCGCGAGTAAATCGCCTTGTTTCAGCGCCAGTTCTCGGTCTTTTCCTAAAAAGTCACCGGTTTCGCACACGGGGCCAACAATATCAAAGTTGTGAGTTGGCGTATCGTCATCACGAACCGACACAGGTATAATTTTTTGCCACGCTTGATAAAGAGAAGGGCGAAGCATATCGTTCATGCCAGCATCAACAATGGCAAAAAATTTACTTTGGTTTTGTTTAATAAACTCAACTTGCGTAATTAATACCCCTGCGTTTGCAGCAATGGCACGACCTGGTTCAAAAATAAGTTCTAAATGGCGGTAGTTTTCTAGGCGAGCCGTTACTTGCTCTGCGTATTCACTAGGATGAGGTGGTTGTTCGTTGTCGTAAGGAACACCTAACCCACCACCTATGTCTAAATGGCTTAATTCTATCCCGACATTTTTTAGTTCATCTATTAGCGCAAGGAGTTTGTCGAGCGCTTCTAAAAACGGCTTTACTTCGGTTAACTGCGAACCAATATGGCAATCTACGCCTATTATGTTTAAGCCAGGTAAAGCAGCGGCTTGTTGATAAACACTGACAGCGGTTTGAATATCAATGCCAAATTTGTTTTCTTTAAGGCCAGTAGAAATATAAGGGTGCGTTTTTGCATCTATATCGGGGTTAACGCGAATAGAAATTGGTGCTACTAAGTTAAGCTCACACGCAACCTCTGAAATACGCTCTAATTCAGAGGCCGACTCAACGTTAAAACATTTAATCCCTAACTTTAATGCATACGCTATTTCGTCAGCGGTTTTAGCAACGCCTGAAAATACTACTTTACCGGCGTCTCCTCCTGCTTTAATTACACGCGCCAGCTCACCTTTAGATACAATGTCAAAACCCGAACCAAGGCGGGCTAGAATATTTAATACAGCAATATTAGAGTTTGCTTTTACGGCATAACATACCAAGCTTTTATGGTTTTTAGTCGCATTGGCAAACGCAAGATAGTGGCGCTCAAACGTTGCACGAGAATACACATAGCAAGGCGTGCCATATTGCTGAGCAATAGCGGCAATACCCACATCTTCAGCAAACAATTGATTGTTTTTATAGTTAAAAAAATCCATTTATTGCTCCTGTTTTACTGGTGTTGTAGGTTGCTTGGCCTTTGCGGCAGGCACCATAGTGTTTTCTGGTTGGTTTTGCTCGGCCTGTTGTTCAGGCAAATATAATGGGCCGCTTTGTCCGCAGCCAGCTAATGCGCCAAATAGGGCCGTGCAAATTAATAGTTTTTTTAATTGTAAGGTATGTGTCGCTTTCATTAGATTAATATTGTTGCTGGCTTTATAATCGCAGAGTAACAGAATATCTAAAAAATGCAGCTATTCGCGGATGATTTTATTCCTGTTACACTAGCTGCATATTTTTAACGCAATTACGTACCCAATATTAGGCGGCCCGCCTGCAAAGGAATCAACAATGACTGAACACGAATATCACCAATTAGCCGAAGCTCTTATGTTCACAATTGAAGAGCAAATTGATGATTGTGAAGCCGATTTAGATTACGAATCAGCGCAAGGTATTTTAGAAATTATTTTTCCTGATAAGAGTAAAATTGTCATCAATAAGCAAGCGCCTCTTCATCAAGTGTGGGTAGCAACTAAATTCAATGGTCACCATTTTGAAATGCGTGACGGTCAATGGATTGATAACCGCTCTGGTGCAGAGTTTTGGGAATTCATTAACGAAGCGTCAACTCGCCAAGCTGGCCAAGAAATTAAGTGGCAATCATCATTATGAGTTTAGAGTTTGTTCAATACCCCGCGCAGAGCGCGCATAAAGCGACAGTTATTTGGTTACATGGCTTAGGTGATTCGGGTGATGGGTTTGCCCCTGTAGCGCCGCAATTAAATTTACCAGCCGAGCTGGGCGTGCGTTTTGTTTTCCCACATGCGCCTGTGCAACCGGTCACCATAAATGGTGGTATGGAAATGCGTTCTTGGTACGACATTAAGTCAATAGAGCTTGATAAACGTGCCGATGAAGAAGGGGTGAGGGAGTCTGCCGAAAAAGTAGAGGCGTTAATAAATACAGAAATAGCCAACGGAATACCTGCTAACAAAATTATTTTGGCTGGTTTTTCACAAGGTGGTGTTGTGTCGCTTCACTTAGCTCCGCGCTTTGAACAAAAGTTGGCGGGTGTTATGGCACTGTCTACTTATATGTGCGCGCCGCATAAATTTACAGATGAAGCAAAGCATACCGATTTAAATGTATTTATGGCACATGGTAGTCACGATAACGTGGTACCAATGAGTGCAGGTAAAAGTGCATTTGATGTATTAACAGCACATAACATGGATGTAAGCTGGCAAGAATACCCAATGGCACACCAAGTGTGTGCAGAAGAGTTACACGCTATTCGCCAATGGTTAATTGCCCGTTTAAGCTAATTTTGGAGCCGCTGAGGTCAATATGAGTCAAAAAATAGTTATTAAAGCAAATGTAAAACGCGAACCACAAAACAGCCTACCTACGGTAAGCTATGAATGGCATTGGCGTCGAATTGTGAGTTTGGCTATGTTGATAGTAATGACATCTGCGGCTGTGATATATGGTTTAACCAGCTCAGTAAATGCAGATCAGGGCGCACATCCCAATGAACAAACAGAGCTTTTAATCACTGATAGCATACAAGGTGATGAAGTAACTGAAAGCGAAACACATAATGCACCCAGCAACCAATCGCATATAGAGACTGAGCATGCTGAAACATTGCCTGCAGAGCAACTACCAACAACTCAAGAGGCGGACATTACCAATGCCTTACTTGAAAACGCTGAGTCAGTAACCGTTGCGCCAATCTCAGATGAGCCGACAATAACCCAATCAACAGTTGACTCAATAACTGAAAAAACGAATACAGTTGATAACAGTAAAAACGATGCGTTGGTCACTAATGCAATGAGCGCTGATACAACAAGTGAAACTGTATCTGTACCTGCGTCAGAGCAAACTTCTGAGCTTGGCGCAATCGCATTAGAGCCAGAGAGTAATATTGATGCACAACCTGTTACAGAGCAATTTGCTGATGATGCCCATATTGCTAGCGTAGCACTCGGTGCTCAGATTGATACCAGTAAAATAAGCCGCGCAGTGCTTACACGCAGTGTAGCAAAGCGCGAACCTACTAATGTGTTTGCAGCCGACGTGCGTTTAAGTCAGTTTGAAGGTTCGTTATCATTTTTTAGTGAGCTTAAAGGACTGCAAGGCCAGCGCGTAAAACATGTTTGGTCTTTTGAAAGTGAAACAATGGCCGAAATTTCACTTAATGTTACTTCGCCACGCTACAGAACTTATTCAACAAAAAATATTATGAACACGCAAACAGGCCATTGGCGTGTAGCTGTTGTTGATGAGCAAGGTAATTTAATAGCTCAAAAAGAATTTAGAGTGTTAGCTAACTAATGCTAACCGCAGTAATTAATTGGATACCCCTATGACAGAAAAAACAAAATTAGTACGTATAGCAACCCGTAAAAGCGCTCTGGCGCTATGGCAAGCCGAATTTGTAAAAGCGCAGCTAGAGCATTTTCATGATGACGTGCGTGTTGAGTTAGTCCCTATGTCGACCCAAGGGGATATTATTTTAGATACACCACTTGCTAAAATTGGTGGTAAAGGCTTATTTGTTAAAGAGCTTGAGCAAGCTATGCTAGATGGCCGAGCTGATATTGCCGTGCATTCAATGAAAGATGTGCCGGTGGAGTTTCCTGAAGGGTTAGCGCTTCATACTATTTGTGAGCGTGAAGATCCGCGCGATGCGTTTGTATCAAATCACTTTGCTAACTTGAATGAGTTACCAGAAGGAGCGGTAGTAGGTACATCAAGCTTGCGCCGCCAATGCCAAATTAGAGCACTGAGACCTGACTTAGAAATCCGTGATCTACGCGGAAACGTAAATACGCGTTTGGCTAAATTAGATGCTGGGCAATACGATGCGATTATTTTAGCAGCGGCAGGGCTTATTCGTTTAGAAATGGGCGAGCGTATTGCTGACTACATTGAACCAGAAGTATCGTTGCCTGCAAACGGCCAAGGTGCTGTAGGTATTGAGTGTCGGATTGAAGATGATGTGACAAAAGCGTTACTTGCACCGCTTGAGCACACACATACACGTATTCGTGTTAATGCAGAGCGTGCAATGAACCGCCGTTTAGAAGGTGGTTGTCAGGTGCCAATAGGTGCCTATGCGTTAGTTGATGGCGAACAGGTCCATTTACGAGGGCTTGTAGGCGCAGTCGATGGCAGCGAAATTTTACGTGACGAAGTTGCGGGTCATATTAACGAAGCCGAAAAACTCGGAATAGAGCTGGCTGAAAAATTACTTGCTCAAGGCGCAGATAAAATTTTAGCTGACGTATACAGAGACGCATAAATGACACATATTCTGATAACTCGGCCCGAAGGAAAAGGCGCAGCCCTTGCAGAGCAACTTGAGCAAGCGGGTTATCAGGCGTCATTGTTTCCTGTTTTAAATATTAACTATTTAACGCCCTCTAGTACTCAACTAAGCCCACTTATTAATGCAGATAAAATTATTTTTATCTCTCAGGACGCTGTTAAAGCACTGGCACAATTAAAGCCCGATATAAACATTAAAGCGCAGTTTTATGCTGTAGGGCAGCAAACTGCCGATACAATATATGAATTATTTGGTGTGCGTGCAGCCACGCCTAAGCAGTTCGATTCAGAAGGAGTATTGGCTCTTAAGTCGTTGGCTCAAGTTGATGGTAGCAATATTGTATTGGTTAAAGGGCACGGTGGTCGCCCAGACATCGCCAAGGAACTTAAAGAGCGTGGCGCGTTTTTAAATAATTGTGTTGTTTATGAACGTGAGCCAGTGCCCGATTTAACCAGTGACTGGACTGACCACTGGAAAAGCAGCAATGTACACGGTATAGTCATAACAAGTAATGCAGCAGTTGATGCCATGTTTACCCCCCTTGCTGCACAACAATTACAATGGTTACAACAGTGCCACTTTTATGTTGCCAGCGAGCGCATAGCCGCATATTTACAGCAACAACATGTTAGTTTGGCAAATATCCATATTGCAGCAGGGGCTAGCGATAACGCTATGTTTACCTGTATTAATCAGCAAGGTAGCAGCATGAGTGAACAACCTAAGTCAATAACAACAGAAAACACAACATCAACAGCTTCGAGTTCAACATCAGTTAAAAATGAGCCAGCAAGCGTAAAAAACAAACCCGCAAATGACAAACAAAAAGTAAGTAAAGTGGCTTCACTTGCATTGTTAATATCGTTGGTTGTGGCCTCTGGAGTTGGCTACGAGTTTTATCAAAAGCTAAATGCAGGTAAAGCGCAAAACACAATTGTTAACGAGCTTAGCGAGCAAAACAAGCTGCTCCAGCAAGAGCTTGCCGCACTTAAATCTTCTCAAATGAGCTTACAACAAGCGTTATTTAATAGCGAAGAAAAAGTATCTGAGGCATTAACGCAAAGCACCCTTGAAAATCAGCAAGCATTAAAAGCTGCGCTGCAAAAAGCGCAGCAGCAAGGTTCATCGTTAAACCCACAAGAGGTCACCAGCTTACAACGAATGGCTGAGTTTAAACTGTGGGCCGAAAAAGATTACCAAGGCGCAAGCGCTGTACTAAAGCGTTTAGACGGACTGTTAAGTGAGTACCCTGGCACAATTGAAGTTCGCCAAGCCATTATGCAAGACATACAAACGCTTGATAGTTTAAAACCGGTTGCTACCGAGGCCATTTATTTACAGCTAAATAGTGTTATTAACCGAATTGACGAATTGGTGTTTAATGCGGTCAATTTACCAGAGGAAACATTGGTAATTGATGAACATGCACTCAGCGAAGATATTAACGACTGGCAGCAAAATATCAGTAATAGTTGGAATAAAATTGTTGATAGCTTTATTACTATTAGGCGCCATGAAGGGATTGCTATTGAACCTTTACTAACCGACCAAGAGCGCAATTTAATTAATCAACGAATTAAATTAAATATAGCACAGGCGCAGGACGCATTATTAAGTAAGCAAGCGAGTATATACTTTAGTGCGTTAAGCGAAGCTAAGCGCTTAATTAGCGAGTACTTTAAGCAAGACGATGACGCCACAAAATCAGTACTAAATACGCTATCTAAATTAGAAAAAGAGCAGCTCAACTTTAGCCAAGAGGTCACTTTGCAAAGTACACAAACGGTTAAGGAGTGGGTGCAATGATAGGCCTAATAATCTTAATTGTAGCTATTGTTGTTGTACTTGCGGTTACCCCTTTTGTACTGGACGAAAAAGGCTACGTGCTTATCTCGTTTAATAACACAACAATTGAAGGCACCATTGTTTCGTTTTGTATTATGGCTGCAATGACTGCGGCAACTTTATACTTTACGTATAAACTAATACGCTATTTATTATCAATTTATAGAAATACCAAACATGGTTTTTTTGCCCGCAGTGAAGAGCGTAAATTTGCCGCAATTGAACAAGCCCTTTTCAGTGCTATAAACGACGATTACGAACAAGTAGAGCGCTCACTTTCTGGTAACAGTGTGCCAGATAAATTTGATGATATTCGTTTAGCACTATTGGCTAAAGCGGCACTTGCTAACAACGAGGCAGATAAAGCACTAGAACGATTATTTGAAATAAGCCCTGAGCAGCAATTGAAGGTAGCAAAACTATGGTTGGCAAGTGGCGATAGCAGTGCAATTGAATCGCAGTTGCGCGTTAATGCAGAAGCTAAAAAAGCCACTGCACTTGAGCTTAAACTGTACACTGAGGTATTGGTACAACAGCAGCACTTTAGCGTGCTAGAAGAGTTTTTACCCAAGCTACTGCGTAAAAAAGTGTTTTCTAGTGATCAGTGGACGCGTGTATTTACTGCCTATTTTTCGGCTCAATCAGCTGATGAACTAACAAATAAATACAAACAATTACCACGAAAACTTCAAACTTATGCGCATACTGCGTATTTAACTCAAATGGCTGCAACAGGTCAGCTTGCTGTTATTGAGGGCGATTTAGCTAAAATGGTTAAGCAAGCCAGCCAACATGATGAGCTTGCTGCTATTTTAAATAATGCAAACCATGGCGAAGCGCACAAATTACAAGCCAGTATTCAAGATCGCCTTAAAAAAGACGACACTAATACAGCACTGCTGTTGTCGCTTGCGTGCCTTGCTAATGCACAAAGTGATTATGATTTAGCGGCACGTGTGTTTGATAAAGCACTTAATGGTGATAATAAACACCAATTTGCAGACCAAGCAGCTTTGAGTTACAAAAACACGGCACAGGCTGAAAAGGCGCTCGTTTTATATAACAAATAAGTTTACTAGCTGATTAGTTATAAATTTTAGGCACAGGTTATAGGCGTTGTATAAATGCTTTACCTGTGCTTTTTTATAGGTATTTTTTAAATTTAGCGAAATAATAAAAAGTAAGGCGAGACTATTTTATACATATTATTGTTAAGTGCGTGAATATTTGCACAAAAAGCAGACATATGACCGCTTAATAATATTACAAAGCGTATAGACTTGAAAAATAACTCTATCTGCGTATTATGCGCAAAAATTTAATTAAACTGGGTGCTACTATGATCAATAGAAAACTACCTTTGCTAGATATTCACCGTCATTTAGATGGTAATGTTCGCGCGCAAACCATACTAGAACTTGGTCGTCAGTTTAATATTGATTTACCCGCAGATAACGTTGAACAATTAATCCCTCATGTTCAAGTGATAGATCCAGAGCCAAACCTTGTCGCTTTCTTACAAAAGCTAGACTGGGGTGTTACGGTACTTGGCGATTACGATGCATGCCGCCGTATAGCTATTGAAAATATTGAAGATGCACAAGCGCAAGGTCTTGATTACGTTGAGCTTCGTTTCAGTCCTTACTACATGGCTCAAAGCCAAGGCTTACATCCACAAGGTGTTGTCGAAGCTGTGGTTGATGGTATTAAATCAGCAACAAAGAATGCCAATATTAAAGCTAATTTAATTGGTATTTTGTCGCGTACTTATGGTGTTAAAACGTGCCAACATGAGCTTGATGCATTACTTGCGTTTAAAAATGACTTGGTGGCTGTTGATTTAGCGGGCGATGAAATTGGCTTTCCGGGAGAGTTATTTATTGAGCACTTTAAGCAAGTGCGTGATGCGTATTTAGCGTCAACAATTCATGCCGGTGAAGCACTTGGTGCACCCAGTATTTGGCAAGCGATTAACGAGCTAGGTGCAAGTAGAATTGGCCATGGTGTAAAAGCAATTGAAGACCCATCGTTAATGGATTACTTACGTGACAACCGTATTGGTATTGAGTCATGTTTAACCAGTAATATTCAAACTAGCACAGTCACCGACCTAGCTACGCACCCGCTTAAACAGTTTTTAGATCATGGCATTCTTGCTTGCCTTAATACAGATGATCCGGCTGTTGAAGGTATAGAAATAGAGCATGAATATACTATTGCAGCACCCAAGGCTGGTTTATCTCAGACTGATATAGAAAAAGCCCAAGCTAATGCGTTGGAAATTGCATTTTTAAGCGACGGCGATAAAAAAGCACTACTAGCACAAGTGAGTGCACGTTAAGCAATGCAAATAAATATACCGCTTTAAAGCCGCATATTTATAGACTTAACTTGAGCGCTAGTTAAGAGATTTACTGTCTAACGCTCAGGTTTAAATTAGTGCTCTTGACAGCTAAGGTAGTTATCGTAGAGCGCTTTGAGCACATCGGCACGATTTATCATTCCTACCACTTTTACGCCTTCTACCACAGGGTAGTTTTTTGGCTTACCTGGCTGCATTTGTTCAGCTAGTTCAATAATATTTAAATCGCTACTTACTGTGACTACATTGGTTTGCATAAGCTGCGACACTTTTACAACCCCTTCGCAAAAATAACTGCTCTGCATTAAAGGCTTTAATAACTCTTGCTCTGAAATAAATCCGACAAGGCACTTTTCGTTGTCGAATACAGGCGCACCAAGTAATTTAAATTTTTGTAACTCGGCTATGGCTGTCGTCATTTCGGTCTCTGGTGTTATGTTTGGCAACTTACGTTGCATAAAATCTTTTACTTTTGTATTTAGCATTTGGGTCTCTCCCGCTGATGTTCTGTACAAAGTATGGTTTATAGATTGGATTTTAGGAAATTGTTTATATTGATGAATGTGATAGGTTTAAACTATTAAAAATTTAAAGTCATAAAAAAAGCACCCGTAGGTGCTTATTATTAAACTATGTGATGAGTTTACTTAATAAATGCAAATGCATCGGCGTACATGTTTTCACGAATAGCGCCATGAGCTATAAAGTCGTCACGTACAATCCCTATCATGTCAAAACGACCCGCCATGTAAATGTCGTAAGGTTCAAGTGATACAATATCTTGCATTACTGCTTTGTGCACAAAACCAGTGTGACCTTGCCAATTAGCTGATGGGTTTTCGACAACAGGAATAAATTCAAAATGTTCATGGCTCTCTGCCCATAATTTCATTTCTTCATGTGCGTACAAAGCAGACTCTTCTTTAACACCCCAATAAAATAATACAGGGCGGTCACAGTTTATTTCAGCCAAGTGATCAGCCATTGATTTTACATACGAAAAGCCAGTGCCACCGGCAAGTAAAATAATAGGTCGATTACATTGTAATCGAAGTTGAGACACACCTAACCCGGCTTCTATATCAACCATTGTCTTGTTTGCATGTGCATTGCGTAAGTGTTCAAGCGATTGCATTGCGTATGAGTCTGCACCCGAAGCACCAATGTGTAGTTCTATTTCGTCACATTGAGATGGGCGGCTAGCAATAGAAAAAGCGCGTTTGTCTTTTTCACTTAACACAAGTTGCATGTATTGGCCCGCTTCAAAGGTCACAGGTTGTTGTGGCTTTAAAATTACTTTGTTAACAAATTCTGTAAGTGGGCTGATAGCTACAACTTCAGCTTTTAATGTTTGCATTTTTTACCTTTTAGCAGCGCTTTTGACAGCAGATACGCAATTGAATGAGTCGATTCTAGCATATCTACAGGGTTATTTTATAGCCTGTTTATAGCTTGTCCGAACGGTGGCAAATAAATTATTGGCCACCGCTTGGTTTGTTGAGTTGTTAGAGAATTTTAAGGCTATCCCAAATATCATCAACACGTTCTTTGGTGGCTTTGTCCATCACTATTGGTTCACCCCATTCGCGGTCGGTTTCGCCTGCCCATTTGTTGGTTGCGTCCATCCCCATTTTAGAACCAAGTCCCGATACCGGAGAAGCAAAATCTAGATAATCTATTGGGGTGTTTTCAATTAACGTAGTATCACGCGCTGGGTCCATACGAGTTGTTATGGCCCAAATAACATCTTCCCAGTCGCGTGCATTTATATCGTCGTCGCACACAATTACAAACTTGGTATACATAAATTGTCGTAAAAACGACCATACTCCCATCATTACGCGCTTGGCGTGACCAGGGTATTGTTTTTTCATTGTGACTACTGCCATGCGGTACGAACACCCTTCAGGCGGTAAATAAAAATCGACAATTTCGGGAAACTGTTTTTGTAATATTGGAACAAACACTTCGTTTAGTGCAACACCCAGAATAGCCGGCTCATCAGGCGGACGGCCAGTAAATGTGCTGTGATAAATAGGATCTTTACGGTGTGTAATATGAGTTACGGTCATAACAGGGAAGTCATCTACTTCGTTGTAGTAACCAGTGTGGTCGCCATAGGGGCCTTCAGGCGCCATTTCGCCTGGCATAATATGACCTTCTAGTACTATTTCGGCACTGGCAGGTACTTGCAAGTCATTTGAAATCGACTTTACTACTTCAGTTCGGCTTCCTCGTAATAACCCAGCAAATGCATATTCGCTAAGCGTATCTGGAACAGGAGTTACCGCACCTAAAATGGTCGCCGGATCGGCGCCTAACGCCACCGACACAGGATAAGGCTGGCCAGGGTTTTCTTTACACCACTCTTGAAAGTCGAGCGCGCCGCCACGATGCGACAACCAGCGCATAATTATTTTATTTTTACCTAATAGCTGTTGGCGATAAATACCCAGATTTTGACGTTTTTTGTATGGCCCTTTTGTTACGGTTAAACCCCACGTAATTAAAGGGGCTGCATCGCCCGGCCAGCAGTGTTGAATAGGTAGCTTTGTTAAATCAACGTCATCGCCTTCTAAAACTACTTGCTGGCAAGGTGCTTTTTTAACTTCTTTAGCTGGCATATTCAGCACTTTTTTAAACACAGGAATAGATCCAAGTGCCTCTTTAATACCTTTAGGAGGCTCAGGCTCTTTTAAAAACGCGAGTAACTTACCTACTTCACGCAGTTCGTTAACGTCTGTTTGACCCATCCCCATGGCAACCCGCTTTGGTGTTCCAAATAAATTGGTAAGCACCGGCATGCTGTGCCCTTTTGGGTTTTCGAATAATAAGGCAGGACCTTTTGCACGCAGTGTGCGGTCGGAAATTTCGGTCATTTCAAGATACGGGTCAATTTCTTGGGTGATGCGTTTAAGCTCACCTTTTTTTTCAAGTAAATTGATAAAATCGCGCAGATCTTTATATTTCATTATGGGCCGCTATTAAGCAAAAGAGTTGAACTATTATACCCATTTCATGCAAAGCAAGTCATTACACCTGCACTTAAAACTTAAAGCGCTCTACGGCACTTGTTAAAGAGTGTGCAAGTTGATTTACGTCTTCACTTTCGCTTGCTAGGGTGGTTGCGTTATTGGCATTTAAAGTGGCTTGTTCGGTCACCTTAGCCATTATTTTTTGAATATCATCACTGTTTGTTAACTGTTCATGAGAAGCCGTAGCAATTTGCTCACTCATGTGATTAATTGAAAGTAATGTTCCTTTTATACGCTCAACCGCTTTATTTAGTTCAGCACTGTTTTCAACACACTGTTTAGCTTGTTGTTGGCCATCGTTAATTTCTTTTTGCGTCGTTTTTGTGTGTTGTTGCAGCGTTTGAATCATAGTATGAATTTCACTTGTGGAGCTTTGTGTGCGTGCCGCTAATGAGCGAACCTCGTCAGCAACCACCGCGAAGCCTCGGCCATTTTCTCCGGCTCTTGCCGCTTCTATTGCTGCATTTAATGCAAGTAGATTAGTTTGCTCTGCAATGCTGCTAATAGTGTTTACAATTGCGCCTATTAAATCTGTAAACTCAGCCAGCTCTTCTGTGCTACTGACCGCTTTATCGAGTCGATTCAACAATGCTTCAATACTTAAACTGTTGTCGTTAGCTATTTGGTTGACGTCGTTTGCAAACTGAGAGGCGTTGGTGATCTCGTTAGATGCATTATCGGCCTGCTCATAAACCGCTTGCGAATTATTTAACATGCTATGTGCAAGGTCTGTGGCTTGTGCGCTTCGTTCTAATTGTTGCTGAGCAACAATGGTCATTTGTTGACCTTTTTCACTTGTTTGAATGGCCGATTTATCGAGCTCGTGGGCATCATTACTAATTGCTTTTATAAGGTGTGATAAATCGTCACTGAGCTTATTGATGTTGTTAAGTAAAGTGCCAAACTCATCTTTGCTGCGCGGTTGGCTGCGTTTAGAAAAATCACCCGAGGCAATACGTGCTAAATCGCTATTTACTTTTTTTAGCGGTTTTAGCATAGCATTGGTTGTAAATATTGAAATAACAATAAGTAATCCAATAAGTACAATCGCAATTATAACAACAGAGCTAGAGCCCATATTAATTGCCGACTTGGCACTGTTTTGTAGTGTTTGAAAACGCTCGTCAGCCAGCTTATTAAGCTGTAATAATTGGCTTTCTGTATCTATAAATTCTTGTTGAAAGCGCTCAAAACTTTGCTGTGCCATTTGGGTGTTTTTAAGCGCTTTATTTTGCTGAGCGTAAATACCGTCGGGTCCATTCAATCGTGATCTTAAGTTATTAAATTGCTCGGTGAATTGAGCCGCGTTTAAATTGTCACCAAAGGGAGTGGCTTGCTGTTCTAAATACACAAAGTTTGGCTGGATGTTATCAAGTAAAAATTGGGTATCTTGTTGATGGTCATTTAAGTCGTTAACACTGGTAGTTTGCGTAATACTTTTAATATTGTTGCTTAAATTAAATAGTAAGTCGTCTATGCGTGTTGCAGTACCAAATACAGAGCTGAGTAAAGATTGCTGCTTTGCACTGACCTCTATGAGTTCTATATCAAGTAAGCCATTACTGAGGTTACTTAGCTCAACACCAAACTCTGTAATTAATATAGCGGCTGCCGACTGCGCACTAAAACGCTGTTCTTTGGTATTAAACATGTTTGCGCTTGTTTTGCTTAGTTGCTCAAAGTTTTTTGAAGCGTCAACTAGCAAAGTTTGCATGTTTTGCTGACCCGTTAATTGCGGCTTAAGTGCATTGAGCATATTACTGAATTCTTGTTGCTCGCTAAGAGCTTCTTTTTTATTGGTCAGTAATAAATCAGGTTTTGTTTGGCTATAAGCTAGAGCATTGAATTTAGTAATAGAAAGAAGCGATAGCCTTAAGTCTTTACTTACTTGTTGGGCTGGTACGGCAAGGTTTTCTATACGTGAAGTTGTGGTGCTTATTTTATTTAAGGACCAGTAAAAAAATAAGCTACTAATAAGCATTAGTAAGCCAATGGCAGAAAAGGCTAAAATTATTTTATGTTTAATGGCAATAGAACGCATAACTTCATCAACAAAATTAAGACTTTTGTTAGTGTAGCAAGTTTTTTAATATGTTGTTAGTAGGTTGTTATTTTGTGCTGCATAGGTGTTTATTCCCTGAAATTATAAGCATAGCTTCAGTGCCTTTCCCCCAAAAAAGGACTTTGTTACTAATGTATTTATTACCAGAGGCGCTTTTTTCATGCGTAAGATGATAGATTTTATTTTTAAAAGTGAGTGCTGCTTTTTCGTTTGCTAAGACATTAAGCACGGCTTTATTGTCATTGCATACATAGTGTGTGGTTGTTGTTTTGTCATTGCACCCTATTAAACACAGTAAATAAACTACTAAAACGATTGTTGCTTTCATTTCCCCTACCTTTATTTTTCACCGGCTATTCTATTTCACAATAACAGAGCAAAATTAACCGTTGGTGAAAGACGTGCTTTACGTTATGTTAATTAAATTATTTATAAGATAGGGTCTGTTGATCTTTTCGGCTTGAAATTTGTTCACACTAGGGGTTATTTAATCGCGGCGCGAGGTTTGTAACCTAGTGGACTAAGTAAAAGCCGAGCAACAAAGAGTAAGTAGCCCCTAGGAAGAACCAAACAGGCTACTGCAAATTAACCTTGAAAGAACAACGGACCTTAGGAAGCACAATGGCTGGTACTAACCTTTTAACATTATTAGATGATATAACGGCTTTACTCGATGACATTGCAACCATGAGTAAAATTGCGACAAAAAAAACGGCGGGTGTTTTAGGAGACGACTTAGCACTCAATGCACAGCAAGTAACGGGTGTGTCAGCTGACAGAGAGCTACCTGTTGTATGGGCGGTAGCAAAAGGGTCATTTTTAAATAAAGCCATACTTGTCCCTGCAGCTTTAATGATCAGCGTTTGGCTGCCATGGCTAATTACACCACTTTTAATTTTAGGTGGTTTGTTTTTATGTTTTGAAGGGGCTGAAAAAGTATTTTCGCGATTTTTACCTCATCACGATGATATTGCCGATGGCGACGAAACGCCTGATTTAGTTGAATATGAAAAGCAAAAAGTAAAAGGCGCGATACGAACGGACTTTATTCTATCGGCTGAAATTATTGTTATTACGCTCGGCACTGTTGCAGGTCAAACATTGCTTAATCAATCTTTAGTGCTTTGTGTGATAGCCATTGTTATGACTATTGGTGTTTACGGACTTGTGGCTGCCATTGTAAAACTTGATGATGCAGGCTTGTATTTGGTGAATCAATCTAAAGTCTCTGGCAGTACGGTTAAAGAGTTTATAGGTAAGGGCTTACTTGCAGCAGCACCGCGACTTATGCAATTTTTAGCGTTTGCAGGTACTGTTGCTATGTTTTTGGTGGGTGGGGGTATTTTATCTCATGGTATTGAGTTACTGCACCACACACAACTTAATGTGATTGGCTATGCGCAATCAATACTAGGCAATATAGGTGAGGTATTAGCTCCGCTTATTTTTGATGGGTTGTTAGGTGTTGTTGCCGGGCTGGTTATTGTGCTTTTTCATGTAGCTTATACAAGGTTATTTAAGACAAACAAGTAGAGCAGCGTTTTCTGCCCTACATAACTTATTCGCACGTTATAAATTTACACAACTGCTCAAGCTCGTAAGCTGCTTTACTATTACCTTGAGCAATTGCTTTTTTATACCAGTAAATAGCTTGTTGTGTGTTTTTGCCTGCACCTTGCCCGTCTCGGTACATTTGCGCAAGGTTAAGCTGACCCCATTGAGAGCCTGACTCTGCAGCAAGTTTAAAGCTCTCTAAGGCTTCTTCAAATTGCCCATCTTTAAAGTACATAATGCCTTGCTGGTTATTTTTATCTAGTTTTAAACCTTTGTATAAAGGCTTAGGTTTAGGCGGAAACATCACAAACCCACCATACAAGCTATTAGCGTGTGGGCGTAGTACATCGTAAATCACGTCACTGTCATATAAGCGCTTTACCTCATCACGCGGTAAGGTAATTGTGCTTGTTGAAAAATAATCGCGTTGCACTAATAAGCTGGTGCGCATCGCCGTGGTTATGCCTCGGTTGCGTTTATAGCTATAATTACTTACTTGAAAAGTAATAAATTGCTCGTCAAAGCTTAGTACTTGGGCCACTTTTAAATTTGTTAGCGTCCATGGTTCGTGAGTAAATTTATCAGCGTGAACTAAGTACGTATCAAATGCCTGTGGGTTATTTAAGTAGCTGTATTTGAGTGCTTGGTTATCGGTGTATTGTTGAAAAAAATACACCATTACCCACAATAATAAAATTAAGCCAACCCCGTATTTTGGCAGGCTTAGTTTTTCAATTAAGGGGAGCTTTTTTAAATTAATGGCTTCGTTATGTCCACATTGGTAGCATTCGCGCTTGTAGTTTAGCTTTAACGGTACGATAGGAATAATCGTAAAACGTAAGTAACGGCTATGGTTTACTAAGTGATAGCTATCGCTTTGGCAGTTTGGGCAGCACTGCGTTTGTGAAAAGTGAGGAAAGGACTGACTGGTGTTGAAAAGCAGCATGCAATAATGCCCCGAGTTTTAATTTCTACTAAAGTAAATCAAGGGGCATATTTTTTAAAGCAGCAAACTGTAAGTAAGTATGTCTGCTACTCTTTTGTTGTTACTTTTGGTTTAATTGTTGTTTTTGCGTCTGCTGCCATAAGTGCAAATACCGCATAGGTTGCTGTATTTTGACGAAGCTTTGCTGGCGTTACTTTATCAAGCGTGTCGTCAGCAGTGTGGTGATAATCAAAGTAGTCTGTACCATCTTGGGCTAGCTCAAAAATAGGTGCTGAGACTGCATTTTTAAATGGAATTAGATCAGGTCCGCCGTTAGCTTGGTTTTTACCAATGTACTCAACATTTAAAGGGGCAAGTTCTTTCGCGATAGCGCGCACTACAGGCAGTGACGCTGCATCTACATTTGATTCAAAACCGTAAACTACATCAGCGCCAAAATCAGACTCTGCGGCAGCAACAATATTGTGTAAATCGTTTTTATGTTTCGCAAAGTAAGCTTTAGCACCCCATAAACCAAGCTCTTCAGCGGCAAAAAGGACAACGCGAATACTGCGTTTAGGGCGTTTTACATCGCTAATATGTTTAGCTGCCGCCATAGTTAATGCAACGCCGGCGCCATCATCAAGTGCGCCCGTGCCTAAATCCCATGAGTCTAAATGTCCGCCAATTAATACGTATTGTTCAGGGGTTTCAGTCCCGTTAAATTGGCCTATAACATTGTAACTAGTGCCTTCGCCAAGGTTTTCGGTTTGTACATTTATATTTACTGATACATCTTTACCTAAAGCGACTAAACGGGCAATTTGATCGGCATCGGGGTTGGCAATGGTTACATTAGGTATTTTTTTAACACCTTCTTTGTAATAACTACCGCCAGTGTGGGCAAAACGGTGATGACCTGTACTTACTGAGCGCATCATGTAGGCCACAGCCCCTTTTTTAGAAGCTTCAATTGCTCCAGTGCCACGTGCTTTAACAGCGGGTCCATAACCATTGCCGTCTATATCGCGATTCATTCTGTAGTTGATGTAAGCAATTTTGCCTTTTAAACTATTAGCCGGTGCTGCTTTTAGCTCATCAAGTGTTTCGAATAATTTAATGGGTGCGCTAATACCTTCTTTCGGTGTGCTTATGCTATTACCTAGCGCGGTTAAATGAAGGGGTTGCTCGCTTGGCGTTAATATTTTTCCACTTTCGCTGTAGCGGCGCCACTCTGGGAACGTCGCCTCTTCAAGCCATACCTTGTCAAAACCGAGTTCTTTAAATTTAGCTTGCGCCCATGCAACGGCTTTTTTGTCGTTTTCGGTGCCTGGTAAGCGCGGGCCAACTTCTGTTGTTAGTGACTCTAATAGCTCATAGCTTAGGTGGCTATTAAGTGCAGTGGTACGCACTTCATCTACTTGTTGTAATTGCTTTGGTGTAAATTCGTTGCTGCTGGCAGTGGCTGCCATGCTACTAGTAAGCAGTAGCGCGGTGATGAGGTTTTTCATGGTAATTAGCCTTGTTTGAAATTGCGGCTATTAAAACATGTAATAAAGACGTAAAAAATAGAATGAGATGAATGAGCGGCTTTAAAGCGCAAAAAGCCCGCGTATTTTAAGCGCGGGCTGGTAATTAAAGCGCTTAATTAAAAGCTAAACTGGGCAGCTAGTCTTACGTTAGTACCTTCACCTATTGTTACGTTATTTGTTCCGCCACCGGCTAGATAATCTTCATCAAATAAGTTTTCTATGTTTAGGCGTAAGTTAACATCGGTTTTGCTTACTTTAAGTTTGTAAGTTGCACCTACATCTACGCGTGTGTAGGCATCTTTAGTAATCGTGTTGGCACTATCTGCAAAGCGCTCACCTTCGTAAAATGCACCCGCATTAAATGCAATCGCGTCGTTTAATTCGTAACGAGTCCAAAGAGATGCAGACCATTTAGGCGCATCAGTAGGGCGCTTGCCTTCTAAATCTTCGTCACGCTCGTAATTTGCATCTAAATACATAGTCGATGCCATTACGAATAAACGATCAGTTGCCGCACCTTGCGCTGTTAGTTCAACGCCTTTGTGGCGCTGTTCACCAATTTGGTTTGTTTCAGAGATTAAATCACCCACTGGTATATCAAGTGTTTCTGTAACTAGTGTGCCATTTTTACTTATATCGAAAAGTGCACCGCTTAGCATTAAACGATCATCAAACAATTGCCATTTAACGCCAATTTCTTTTTGCTCAGAGGTAACGGCGTCAAGCTTCATACCATTATTTATATCGTCTTCGTTTACAAGAGTATCGCTTCCTTGAGGCTCAAAGCCTTCAGAGTAACTCGCGTATACGGTAGCTGATGCATTAGGGTGATACAGAACACCTACTTTTGGCACAAACGATTCATTATTTGCATCTTCACGTGTTTGCTTATCGTAGCGACCACCAAGCGATAGCTGCCATTGTGGCGAAAATGTGATTAAGTCTTGCACATAAATACCGTAATAGTCGTATTCTGTTTCGCTAATAGTGTCGTCAGTTTTGTAACTGACAGTTGGACGATTTGGTTCTGCTTGGCCTGCTATAAAATTAAATGAATCAGCTGAGGTGCGACGCTGGCCATAATAATAATCAAGCGAGTTAGCACCAATTAATAATTGATGATGAACACCGGCTGTTTCAAATTCACCAATGAAGTCGATAAATGCTGTTTTAAATTGCCAGTCGTCGAATCGGTCGTAAGGGCGAGACTCATAGCTGTCGCCTTCAACAAAATTACCCGGCTTACGTGGCGCTGACTCAAAACGTTGGCGCTCAAATGTTTGTTCGTTATAACCAAGCTTTACTTGCCAGTTATCGTTTAAAAACACTTTAAAATCTATGCCCGCATTTTCTACCGTTATGTCGGTAAACGCCCAAGACATATCGCGAATAGTTTTATCGTCGCCAATAACGTTAGCGTTGTCGTCTATCCATGCACCGGTGTCTAAACCTGCTTCGTCGTCTGTGCGGTCGTAATGCACACGTACTAAGGCATTGTCACTAATGTCGTAATCAACAATAAATGCACCTAAAAAGCGGTCACGTTCGCGGTTTTCACCATTTTGGTATTCGCGCCAGTAATCAACATCTTGCTTAACTAAAATACCGCGTGCACGTAAATCTTCTGCATCCGTTAATGCTCCGCTAGCATCAAGCATAAACCGCGTTGAACCGTGTTGATCTACATCTGCACTGGCATTGAACAAAGTTTGTGCTGTTGGCTTTTTAGTGACCATATTAACTAGTCCGCCAGGGCCTGATTGACCATATAAAATGCTCGATGGACCTTTAATAACTTCTACTTGCTGTAAAATTTCAATGGGTTGTTGATAGTGCGACCAGTGCTGATGACCATCGCGTAAGTAACCCGTTGATGAGCTAAGTTCAAAACCACGTAAGTTAAATACTTCACGGTTACGTTGTTTAGAACCAGCCGTTAAGCTTGCATCGTTTGAAAGTACTTCACCTAGTGTTGTCGCAAGTTGTTCGTTAATAATAATATCGCTAATTACAGTCACTGATTGAGCAGTGTCGAGTAATGAAGTTGATGTTCTCATTGCACCATTTGCGTTATCTACTTTGTAGTCATTAAAGAAACTTCCTTTGACTTCAATATGTTCAAGGTCGGTAGAGTTTGCATATGTGTTTGTTGTTATTGTTGCTAATAGTGCGATGTAAAGTGAACTCAGTTTCATTTGATGCTTCCAGCTCATTATTTAAATAAAAAGTGAAGCGCAATCTTAATGAAAATAAATATCATTTGCAATGTGTTTTTATTAACAATGTTTTATAATGTGTTTGCTAATGGTTGCCAATAACGAATTCTGCTATTATTAGCGGCATATTTAGTGGGACTTTATCCTGCGTTATTTTTACTGCTATGGAATTTACTGTGACTTCAACTGCTTTTTCATCTTTGGCTTTACCAGCTGGACTTGTTGATAATTTATCGACGCTTGGCTACGCCCACATGACACCTGTACAGGCGCAAAGTTTGCCACCTGTACTTGAAGGTAAAGACATCATTGCTCAGGCAAAAACCGGCTCAGGTAAAACGGCTGCGTTTAGTTTAGGTGTGCTTGCTAAATTAAACGTAAAACGTTTTAGAATTCAATCGCTAGTTTTATGTCCAACACGTGAACTTGCTGAACAAGTGGCTGTTGAAATGCGTAAGCTTGCGCGTGGTATCCATAATATTAAAATATTAACGCTATGTGGTGGTGTATCAATTGGGCCGCAAATTGGGTCGCTTGAACACGGTGCACACATCATTGTTGGTACACCAGGGCGTGTAGATGACCATATTCGCAAAGGGACTTTACGGTTAGACGATGTAGAAACATTAGTACTAGACGAAGCCGATCAAATGCTTGATATGGGCTTTCAAGATACCCTTGATGCGATTATTGAATGTATTCCACAAAACCGCCAAACGCTTTTGTTTAGTGCTACTTTTCCACGCGCAATCGAAGCGATAGCAAAGCGTGTACTTAGTAACCCAGAAATGATTAAAGTAGAAGAAGAGCAAGAAAAAAGCACAATAAAACAATACTTCTACAAAATGGATAACAATAAACAGCGCTATCCAACACTTAAGTTACTATTACTTAAATTTACACCACAAAGTTGTGTTGTGTTTTGTAACACCAAGGTAGAAACGCAGCAAGTGTGCGATGATTTAGCCGATGAAGGTTTCAGCGCCGTGGCATTGCATGGTGATTTAGAACAACGTGACCGTGAGCGCACTCTGATTCATTTTGCTAATAAAAGTGCGTCTATTTTAGTCGCGACAGACGTTGCCGCACGTGGTTTAGATATTGACGATATGGACATGGTAATCAACTACCATTTAGCGCATGACCCGCAAACGCACGTTCACCGAGTTGGGCGAACAGGCCGCGCGGGTAAAAAAGGAATTGCTTGCTCAATTTATGGTGATGCAGAGCAATTTAAAGTAGCGCAAATTGGTGATCACTATGAGCGCGACTTTGAGCCAGAGCCAATGCCTTCATATAATTTGTTGGACAAACCACCGTACAAACCAGACATGGTCACTCTGATGATAGATTCAGGTAAAAAGCAAAAAGTGCGTGCTGGTGATATTTTAGGTGCGTTAACGGGTAAAGACGGTATTGCTGGGCGTCAAGTAGGTAAAATTAATGTTCTTGATAACGTCGCATTTGTAGCTGTTGAACGTAATGCGTCTAAACCGGCACTTCGTAAATTAACCGAAGGTAATATAAAAGGGCGTAAAATTCGTGCCCGTCGCCTAACGCGTTAATCAATTTATGAGCGAGCAGCCGGTTTAAGCTGCTCGTACTCTACTTTTATTTGCTTAAATGCATTCTCGCAGCCAGTAGGTTTGTCTGGGTGGTTCGCCAGTGCAAGCTGTCGCCAACGTTTTTGTAATTCTTTAAGTGAAAAATCATTTGTTAGCTGCCACTTTGCCAAAAGTGTGTCAAAGTGATCTTCTGCTAAAGCTGGCGCGCTATTTACCCTCTTAAACTTTTGCCAAAAACTTGTGAGTAGCTCATTAATTTGCTCTTCGCTTGCTTCGTAATTCCCCCAGTCTAAATAATAATCTTTTAAGTTTGATTTAACCGTTGCAGGGCTTTCTATGCTTGTTTCAATGAGTTCTATATGAAGTGTTGATATTAAGAGACTTTTAGGGTGAAGTTGTTCCTGTAGTTGATACAATGCATTCATAATTAAAAAATTACGCTTAAATAAATCACGTTCAGGGTTTTTATCAAGTGGCTTAATTGCGCCACAATTAATAAGCTCAGCTGCTAGGATATGAACTTGCCACACTTTTTGGGTTAATATTAAGTCAAATATTCGGTCAATCAGTGGGTTAAGCATTGTTTAGGTCCTAGTATTTAGTGTATCTTCAGTACAGATTACATTGTTACACGTAACAATTTGAAGGATTAAAATTATGCATGGCAAGCTCAAGTGCCTCTTATTCATTGTATGCAGTTTGTTCTATTTGCCAAGTTATGCTCAACAATCAGAACCATTATTAGAAGAGTTTAAACAACAACAACAATGGGATGCAAAGCTTGAATTAGGTAACGCCTTACTTAATAACCAACGTATTACAGCTCAAAGTCGTGCTGTAATATATGCAGGCCTTGCCGATACTGCGCTGTCGAGCGGCCACTTTAGCGATGCTTTTAATTACTTTAAATTATTAGAGCAAGAAACTTCTGGATCACTTCTTCCTAGCGAGCACTTTCGTGCGATTAAAATGCAAGGTGTTGCACTTTTTTATCAAGGCTTGTTTAAACAAGCAATTACTCAATATACCCGTGCACTTGATATTGCAAAAATTAATAACCAACCATTAGAGCAAGCAAATTTATTGAATAATATAGGTTTGGTTTATTTTAATATGCATAAATTGGTAGCAACGCTTGATTATTATTTAAAAGCAAAAGAAATTTACGAAAAAGTAGGCAGTGAACAAGATAAAAGCGATATTTTACTTAATATAGCAGGCGTTTATATACGCTTATCTCGTTATGAAAATGCCATGAGTATTTATCAAGATGTGTTAAAAATTTTTCGTAAGTTAGATGATAATTTGGGTATTGCTTTGGTGCATAACAATATGGGGGTGGTTTATTTTGAAAGTAATCAGCTAGATTTAGCGATGCATTACTACCAATTAGCAACCCGTTATTACCTATCTGTCAATAATGTCAATAAGTTAGCTACTCAGTACACTAACCTTGCAAACGTCAATATCATTCTTAATAAAGTAGAACTAGCGTATGAACAAGCGCAATTAGCGATAGAGTACTCACTTAAAATTGATAATAAAAACTTAGAGCTCACTGCACTGCAAACTCTCGCAAAAGTCCAGCTTGTAAGGGGAATGTTAGATGAGGCAAAAACGAATATTGAACGCGTTTTTGAATTACTTGAAGAGCATAGTAATGATCGCATAATGCGAGATGGACTTGGCACCCACGCTTTGATTGAAGCGAGCAGGGGAAACTACGAAAATGCAATGCAGTTGCATGAAAAGTACAATAACGAATTACGTAAATTAAGAAGCGACTCTATTGTTAAAGCCCTAGCCGTGCTAGAAAAACAATTTAAAGCCACACAATTGAATCAAGAAATTAAAGAGCTGAAACAAGACCGTAAATTACAAGAACTAAAAATGCATCAGCGTTCGCAGTTAACGGTGTTTATTTTTGTACTGTTATTTTTAGTCATAGTGACAGGGGTTGCTTTATACCGACGCGGCGCAGAAAAACGGGCAAAACAATATTTAGCGGAGCAAGTGGCGCAACGCACAGCAGAGCTTCAAGGTGTTGCACAAGAGTTAAGAGCAGCTAATGATGTTAAAAGTCAATTTTTGGCTAATGTTAGCCATGAAATAAGAACACCATTAACGGCGATTCTCGGACAAACAGACGATTTAATGAATGGTTTATACGAGCCTGAACAGCTAAAAGATGAGTTAGCTATTATTCAGCGGCACAGTAACCATTTAAAAAGCTTGATCAACGATGTACTTGATTTAAGTAAAATAGAAGCGAATAGGTTAGAACTTAATGTTTCTTGTTTTGACATGGTCCAACTGGTAAATGATGTGCATGCAATGTTTAACCCTCAGGCAAAAGCAAAAAATCTCAGGCTTGTGCTTGAAAATAAGGTGGGCGATGAGTTTTACACCCGCCTTGATATAATGCGAGTAAAACAAATTCTCATTAATTTGTGTGCCAATGCTATTAAGTTTACCCAATCAGGGCAGGTATTAATTGCATTAAATAAAACAGAGCAGGGTATTGTACTGATTGTTAAAGATACCGGTATAGGTATGAACTCATCGCAATTAAAGCTCATTTTTGAATACTTTAGCCAAGCAGATAACAGTATTAGCCGACGTTTCGGTGGTACAGGTCTGGGGCTTAGTTTATCACAGCAGCTCGCTTCTATGATGGGCGGGTATATTAGCGTGCAAAGTGAATATAAAAAAGGAAGTCAATTTTCGTTCTTTTTACCTTGTGCGCAAGTTTCTAGTGATCAAAGCGATATTGGGCAAATAGAGCAAAATAAAGTGCAACTAAGCGGTACTGTCCTGTTTGCAGAGGATCATGCAGATAACCGTAGGTTTATTAGCCGTTACTTGCGTTCACTAGGGCTTGATGTAATTGCGGTAGAAAACGGTGAGCAAGCTGTAGAGCGTTGCTTACAAGACTACCCAGATCTTGTATTACTCGACATTCAAATGCCTATAATGGATGGACGAGCGGCCTTTGAGCTATTGAAAAAATGTGGTTTTCAACGGCCAATTTTTGCGCTCACTGCAAACGCAATGAGTCACGAAATTGACGACTATCTTACATTAGGGTTTGACGGTTACCTTGCAAAGCCATTGGATAAAGACTTATTTTATAAAACCTTGTCAGAAAATTTAGACCAAGTTCATTCGGACGAACCTAATGTACCAAGTGAGATAGATATCAGTGATTTAGTAATAAGTTTTAAACAAAGTTTTGGTTTAGAAAGCGAAAATATTACACAGCATTTTCTAAGTGAAGACTTTGACGCTTTGCAAAAAGATAGCCACCGAATATTAGGTGCAGCACAAATGTTCGCCTTAGAGGAAATAGCTTCAGCTGCGAAAAATTTAGACAGCGCCTTATTGCAAAAAGGCGAAAAAGATATGAAATATATTAATCAGCTTGTGTCAGAGCTCCAGGCTGTATTACACAAATACAATGAAACGTAAGTACACATTATAACAAATATAAAAAAAGCGCCCAGGGCGCTTTTTTTGTATTACTTAAATGCGTTTATTGGCGTTTCATCGAATCAAAAAACTCATCATTGGTTTTACTCATTGATAGTTTATCGATTAAAAATTCCATGGCGTCAATCTCTGACATTTCATGAACGATTTTACGTAAAATCCATAGCTTTTGCAGCTCATCTGGCTTAGTAAGTAGTTCTTCACGGCGAGTACCAGAGCGGTTAAAGTCGATAGCTGGGAATACACGTCTTTCCGCAATTTTGCGGTTTAGATGTAATTCCATGTTACCAGTACCTTTAAATTCTTCGTAGATAACTTCATCCATTTTAGAACCAGTATCGATAAGTGCAGTGGCTATAATTGTTAAGCTACCACCTTCTTCAACGTTACGTGCTGCACCGAAGAAACGCTTAGGTTTGTGTAGTGCATTAGCGTCAACACCACCGGTAAGTACTTTACCTGATGAAGGAATAACGGTGTTGTAAGCACGTGCTAAACGCGTGATTGAATCAAGTAAAATAACAACGTCTTTTTTATGCTCAACTAAACGTTTTGCTTTTTCGATAACCATTTCGGCAACTTGTACGTGACGAGATGCAGGCTCATCAAACGTTGATGCAATAACTTCACCTTTAACAAGGCGTTGCATTTCAGTTACTTCCTCAGGACGTTCGTCAATTAGTAAAACCATTAACGTTACATCAGGATGATTATGCGTAATTGATTGTGCAATGTTTTGCAGTAGCATTGTTTTACCCGCTTTTGGCGGTGCTACTAATAAACCACGTTGGCCACGGCCAATTGGTGATGCTAAATCAAGTACACGAGCAGTGATATCTTCTTTACTACCGTTACCACGTTCCATGCGGAAACGTTCGTTTGCATGTAGTGGCGTTAAGTTTTCAAAAAGAATTTTGGTGCGAGAATTTTCAGGTTTATCAAAGTTAACTTCGTTTACTTTAAGTAATGCAAAGTAACGTTCACCATCTTTTGGTGGACGAATAAGGCCTGAAATTGAGTCGCCAGTACGCATACTGAAGCGGCGAATTTGGCTCGGTGATACATAAATGTCATCTGGGCCAGCTAAGTAAGAAGCTTCTGATGATCTTAAAAAGCCAAAACCATCTTGCAAAATCTCAAGTACACCACCGCCGAAGATATTTTCTCCGCCTTTGGCATGGGATTTTAATATGGTAAAAATAATATCTTGCTTTCTTAAGCGGGCTACGTTTTCGAGCCCCATGGACTCAGCTAAGTTTACAAGTTCTTTTATAGACTTGTCTTTTAATTCGCGTAAATGCATATTGGTGGGTTCTTTATTACAATTGTCATACTCAAAGTCGCTTTGATCGTTGAGTGAGGTTGGTTGAATATAACTAAGGATTAGTTGGCTTTATAAACTAGCAGTTCACTGGCATAGCGTCCAGTGTTTATACAAAATAAATTCAAAAAAAGGGCAAAAAGCCCTTTTTTTAGTTCTAGTCTATTAGATGTTGTTATCTAAAAACTCGATAAGCTGTGTTTTTGAAAGTGCACCAACTTTAGTTGCAGCAACTTGGCCATCTTTAAAAAGAAGCAAAGTAGGGATGCCGCGAATACCAAACTTAGGCGGAGTGCCCGCATTTTGGTCAATATTAAGTTTAGCAACAGCAACACGGCCGTCGTATTCATCAGCAACTTCATTAAGGATAGGGGCGATCATTTTACAAGGTCCGCACCATTCAGCCCAGAAGTCTACTAGTACAGGCTTGTCTGATTGTAATACGTCAGCTTCAAAGCTATCGTCAGTAATTTGGATTATTTTCTCGCTCATTGCGCTCTCCGATTTAGTTAGGCGAAATATTTAGTGCGTATTTAAACACTCTTGTTTCTTATTGCAAGTTTAAACGTTATGCTTAAACGCTATGACTAAGACACATTTAACCGATAAAAAGTTTTCAGACTTTGCTATCGCACCGGAAGTGGTTGCCGGTCTAACCGAGAATGGGTTTGAATATTGCACACCTATTCAAGCAAAATGCCTACCTTTTATTTGTGATGGACGCGATATTGCGGGCCAAGCACAAACAGGTACAGGCAAAACGTTGGCATTTTTAACTGCTACGTGCCATCGGTTATTACAATCTAGCAAAGCACCTAGTAAACATCCAAGAGCCCTGATCATGGCCCCTACTCGGGAGCTTGCGATTCAGATACACAAAGATGCAAAAATTTTAGCGCCACACTGTAATCTTAACTTAGGTTTAGTATATGGTGGCGAAGATTACGAAAAACAACGTGCACAATTAGAAAAAGGCGTAGATATTTTAATTGGCACCACAGGTCGTTTAATCGATTTGTACAAGCAAGGCTGTTACACCCTTAATGAAATTGAGGTTGTCGTGCTTGATGAAGCTGATCGTATGTTCGATTTAGGCTTCATAAAAGATATACGTTACATGTTTGATCGTATGCCAGATACGTCAAAGCGATTAAACTTATTATTTTCTGCGACTTTATCGTACCGCGTGCAAGAACTTGCTTTTGAACACATGACCAACCCAGAGCATGTACAAATTGAGCCAGACGTAAAAACCGGTAAACGCATAAAAGAAGAGCTATTTCACCCTTCACAAGAAGATAAAATTAAGCTTTTATTAACGTTAATTGAAGAAGAGTGGCCTGATAAAGCCATTGTGTTTGCAAACACTAAGCACAGCTGTGAAACCGTGTATGCGTGGTTAAAAGCTGATGGTCATCGTGTTGGTATGCTAACGGGTGATGTAAACCAGAAAAAACGTCAAAGCATTTTAGCGCAATTTAGCAAAGGCGAATTAGACTTTTTAGTTGCAACTGATGTTGCAGCGCGTGGGTTGCATATCCCAGAAGTAAGTCATGTATTTAACTTTGACTTACCAGACGACTGTGAGGATTATGTTCATCGTATTGGTCGAACAGGTCGTGCAGGTGCATCAGGACATGCAATAAGTTTTGCGTGTGAACAATATGCATACAACCTACATGAAATTGAAGAATACATAGAGCATAGCATTCCTTTATCGCATTACGATAAAGCCGCTTTGTTAGACGATTTAACTAAGCCTATTATTCAAAGAAAGCGCAACTATTCAAATGGTCCTCGTAATCGTAGTAACAATAACGGACGTCGACCAAATAATAGTTACCAAAAAGGACGGTCGTAATAGACCGTTTGTATAAGTAGTAGTAACTAGAGGTTTTTGAACGGTGGGGCAACTTATACCGCAAAAAAATGTATACGCAGTTATTGATTTGGGATCAAATAGCTTTCATATGCTAATTGCCAAATCAGTGGCTGGCGGTTTACAAACTATTGGTCGCGTAAAACGCAAGGTCAGGTTAGCCGCAGGGCTTGATAAAGATAACATATTAAGCACCGAGGCTATGCAACGAGGCTGGGAATGCCTCGCGCTTTTTGCTGAGCGTTTACAAGATATTCCAAATCAAAATATTACAATAGTAGCTACGGCTACATTACGCTTAGCAACCAATGCTGAAGTATTTAAAGCGCATGCTGAAAAAATTCTTGGCCATAAAATCAATGTTATCAGTGGTGAATTAGAAGCGCGTACCATATACAAAGGTGTAGCGCATACTTCTGCATGTACTGGCAAACAGCTTGTTATTGACATTGGTGGTGCAAGCACTGAAGTAGTGATTGGTAAAGAGTTTGATGCACTTTTATACAAGAGCCTCAACATGGGGTGTGTTACTTACCTTGAGCGTTACTTTAAAGATTGCTTATTAACACATAGCAATTTCAATACCGCTATAAAGGCTGCTCGAACTGTTATTGATAATATAGCTCCTGAATACAAAGCCGCAGGATGGCAAATAGCATCAGGCGCATCAGGTACAGTACAAGCAATTCAAGAAATTATGGTGGCACAAAACCTTGATGACCTTCTTACTTTAGAAAAGCTTAATTCAATAAAAGAGCAATCAATTGCATTTAAATCCATTGCAGCGTTAGAGCTTCCAGGTTTAAGCGAAGATCGTCGATTGGTATTTGTATCAGGCCTTGCTATTTTAATTGCTTTGTTTGAATCGTTAGAAATTGAAAAAATGGGACTGGCAGGCGGCGCACTTCGTGAAGGTGTTTTATATAGCATGGTGCCAGAGTTTCATAATAGCGATATAAGAAAGCGAACAGTTGATGGGTTTATGAGTCGATACCATGTTGACCAAAAACAAGCATCACGAGTCTCTAGTTTGGCAATTGAGCTCGCACAAAGCATCAATGAAGATTGGCCAATTAATCACTTAAATGGCTTACCTCTGCTAAAAGCAGTTGCGCAGTTACATGAAATCGGCTTACTGATAGAGTATAAGCAGTATCATAAGCATACAGCGTATATTCTAGAAAATACCGACATGCCTGGTTTTTCGCAATCAGAGCACAGGTTAATTGTGGCAGTAGCCGATGCACATCGTTCTGATATACCAAAAGACAGCTTTAATGCGTTAGGTGCAAACAACCTTCTTGCGCAGTACATTGTAAGGTTACTTCGAGTGTCCGTTATTTTGTCGATGAGACGACAGGACGATGTTCTGCCAAATTTTGAATTAACCGCTAAGAATGAAGTTTTAACATTAACATTCGAAAGTAACTGGTTAAAAGAACATCCATTAATGGCAAGTGAACTACAACAAGAGTCTAAACAGCAAAGTAAACTTGGTTGGAAGCTTATCGTTCATTGAGTAAAAAGGCCCTTGTGGGCCTTTTTAGTGTTTAAAGTAACCGTTTCGATGAAAATATGCGCGAACGACACGTTTTTTCAAGTTTTCTTTAAAAAAGGGTTGATCTGTTTTCGGATCTCCCTATAATGCGACCCCACTGAG